>JANQGB010001322.1 GCA_028277545.1 Phycisphaerae bacterium
GGCCCTGTTCAGCCCGGAGCACGGGCTCAAGGGCATCCTCGACGAGCGGGTGGCCGACTCGACCGACCCGCTGACCGGGCTGAAGGTCTATAGCCTCTACGGCGAGACGCGACGCCCCTCGGCCGAGATGCTCGCCGGCGTTGATACGCTGGTGTTCGACATTCAGGACATCGGCGCCCGCTTCTACACCTACATCGCCACCATGGGGCTGGCCATGGAAGAGGCGGTCAAACACGGCATCCGCTTCGTGGTGCTGGATCGTCCCAACCCCATCACCGGGGTGCGCGTCTTCGGGCCGATGAATGACCGTGACGGCAAGTTCACTGCCTACCACTGGACGCCGCTGGTGCACGGCATGACGGTGGGCGAGTTGGCCCTCATGTTCAACGACGAACGCAAGATCAATGCCGAACTTCAGGTGATACAAATGGTGGGCTGGAAGCGCTGCATGTGGCTGGACGAGACGCTGCTGACCTGGGTCAATCCCTCACCGAACATGCGCTCGCTGACCCAGGCGACCCTCTACCCCGCCATTGGTCTGATCGAAGGCTGCAATGTCTCCGTGGGCCGAGGAACGGATACGCCGTTTGAGCGGTTCGGCGCGCCCTGGATTGACGGGCGCAAGCTGGCCGGCCGGCTCAACAGCCTCGGGCTCGACGGAGTCCGCTTCCTGCCCTACCGGTTTGTCCCCACCTCCAGCAAGTTCAAGGACCAGGAGTGCGGCGGAGTGCAGATCGTACTCACCAACCGTAACACCTTCGACCCCACCGAAACGGGGCTGTCAGTCGTGCGCGAGCTGAAGGAGCTGTTCGGAACCGCCTTCGAGATCGACCGCGTGGATCGGCTGCTGTTTAACCAGGGCGTTCTCGAGAAGGTGAAGGCTTCGACGGGCAAGACGAGCTACACGCCGCTCTGGAAGAAGGACCTCGACGACTTCATCGCCCGGCGGGCACGGTACCTGTTGTATTGAGGGTACAGGGCTGGATCAGAGATCTGAGCACGGTATCTGTTGTATTGAGGGTACAGGGCTGGATCAGCGGTCTGAGACCCCACCCCTTGCTGCGCAAGGGATGGGGCACCCGGTAGGAAGATGCGTTCTATCAAGTGTCGTCGGTGTGGCACAGGCATCTTGCCTGTGCCTCGCACCGGCAAGATGCCGGTGCCACACTTCTATTGCCTGCCGTCTCCTGTCTCCTGTCTCCTGTCTCCTGTCTCCTGCCTTCCGCCTCGTCGCCTACGCTCCAGCCGCCAGGGCAGCGGCCACAATTCCGCGGGCTTCGTCCACGATGTCATCCAGGTGCTGCTGACCCTTGAAGCTCTCGGCATATATCTTGTAGATGTTCTCGGTGCCGGACGGTCGGGCGGCGAACCAGCCGTTCCCGGTCGCGACTTTCAGGCCGCCGATAGGCGCGTCGTTGCCCGGCGCCCGGGTGAGCCGGGCCGTGATAGGCTCGCCGGCCAGGGTCTCGGCGGTCACCGCACTCGGCGAGAGTCTCTTCAGGATGGCCTTCTCGGCCGGCGTGGCTGCCTGATCGATCCGCGTATAGAGCGGAGTGCCAAACTGAGCGGCAATGTCCTGGTAGTGCTGACCGGGGTCCTTTCCCGTTCGGGCGGTGATCTCGGCCGCCAGCAGGTTCATGATCAGACCGTCCTTGTCGGTGGACCACACCGTGCCGTCGCAACGTAGGAAGCTCGCCCCGGCGCTCTCCTCGCCGCCAAAGCCGCACGTACCGTCGAACAACCCGCCGACGAACCACTTGAAGCCAACCGGCACCTCAGACAGCGTCCGGTCAATATGCTTGACCACGCGGTCGATGATCCCGCTACTCACCAGCGTCTTGCCCACCGAGGCACTAGCCGGCCAGTCGGGACGCTGCGTGAAGAGATAGCCGATCGCCACCGCCAGGTAGTGGTTCGGGTTCATCAGCCCCGCTGACGGTGTGACGATGCCGTGGCGGTCGGCATCCGGATCGTTGCCGAAGGCGATGTCGTAGGAGTCCTTCAGCCCGACGAGGCCCGTCATGGCATAGGGACTGGAACAGTCCATGCGTATCTTGCCGTCGTGATCGACGGTCATGAAGGCGAAGGTCGGATCGACGGCCGGATTGACCACTGTCAGGTCGAGGTCGTAGGTCTCTTTGATCGGCTCCCAGTAGCCAACGCCTGCCCCGCCCAGGGGATCGACCCCCAGCCGAAGCCCGGCCGATCGAACGCAATCCAGGTCGACGATCTTGCGCAGATCGTCCACATAGGGCCGAACAAAGTCCTTCCGGTGGGTGGTCGGCGCCTGCAGGGACCTGTCGTAAGGCACGCGTTTGACCTCCGCGTTTCCGGTGGCCAGCAGCGCGTTGGCCCGATCCTGAATCCACGAGGTAACATCGGTGTCAGCCGGCCCGCCATTGGGCGGGTTGTACTTGAACCCGCCGTCGGCTGGAGGATTGTGCGACGGGGTAATGATGATCCCATCCGCAAGATGCTCGGTGCGGTCCCGGTTGTAGCAGAGAATCTCGCGAGAGATCACCGGCGTCGGTGTGACGCCGTCGTCCCGTTGAATGATGGTTTCAACCGAGTTGGCGGCCAGCACCTCCAGCGCGGTGCGCTGGGCGGGGGCCGATAGTGCATGGGTGTCTTTGCCCACGAAGATTGGACCGTCGATGCCCAGGCTGGCTCGATAATCACAGATGGCCTGCGTAGTAGCCAGAATATGGGCCTCGGTGAACGACGCGTTGCCCGACGTACCGCGATGCCCGCTGGTACCAAAGCTGACCTGTTGCTGAGGATCGGTCGGATCGGGGCTCCGCGAGTAGTACTTGTCTATCAGCGCGTCGACATCAATCAGCAGTTCGTCGGGGGCAGGCCGGCCCGCCAGTGCATGAATCGCCATTCGGTTTACTCCCGTCTCCAAATCACTGAACACCAGCCGCACGCTTGTCGCCGCCCTCTTCTGCGGCCGAATATCGACCAGGATGCGTCCGGCGGACATCGCGTGCAGAGGGTACAGCGGACTCCGGCGGCGTGCCAGATGAGGATCGAAGATCGTGCCCCTGCACCTGCCAGGGCCGCGTACACGACCCGCGTGGTCACGTTGGACAGGCGTCACCGCGGCGCGTTACCCTGCTGTCGTGCGGAGTACTTCCGGGTGCTTGCCGGCAGCTCTCAAACTGGCGCAGTCGTTCGGACTTCGCAGCAGTGGTCAGCAGTACATCGCAAGGTTGCGCGCACCGCAGGCTTCCAGCCTGCCCTCATCGCGATGAAGATGCAGGCTGGGTACCCGCGGTGCGGAGGCGTGACGACGCTGCGATGCGCTGCTGGTCAACCGCCCGATGCCAAGTCGACTCGGGCGCTCAAACGCAAGTGACCGAATAGAGTGACACTTTCGAGAACCCGAAAGGAGCGACCATGAAACGACGCACCATCGTTGCAGCGGCCGCGTTGCTCGTCATTCTGCCATCCGCCTGGGCGGCAGACGGCGAGACGGCCCCGCGGAGCATGCTCATCAAAGTGTTGAGCGAGGAGTTGGACTACTCCATGTCCAACCTGGCCATGCCGGATGGCACCAAGCCCTACTTCATGGCCTACACCATCACCGACCGGCAGAGGGTGTCGATCAGCGCCGAACTCGGCGCGTTATCCAACGACGACGCCTCGCACGACAGAGTGCTGGACGTCGATCTTCGGGTCGGGGATTACGCCCTGGACAACACGCACAAGATTCGGGGCGGATTCATGGGATTCGATCCGTCAGACTTCATGGGACGCGAGGCAACGCCCATCAGTCTGTCGGGCGATCCGCTGGCCATCAAGCAGGCGGTCTGGCTGGCCACCGACCGGGCCTTCAAGTCCGCCGCCAAGAAGTACCAGCGGGTGCTTACCAACCTCAAGACCAAGGTCGAGGAGGAGGACAAATCGGACGACTTTACGCGCGAGAAGCCGAACGTCGATTTTGAAGCACAGGCTCTGCTCAACATCGATCGCCAGGCGTGGGGCCAGCGCGTGCGCAAGGTATCGCAACTGGCTCGTAAGTACCCGCTGATCTACAACTCCGGCGTCTCTATCTCCGCTTCCGCCCAAAACGACTATTTCGTCAACAGCGAGGGCTCCAGGATTCAGCAGGGGCGCACCTATCTGCGGATGATCGTCCAGGCCAGTACCAAGGCGGAGGATGGCATGGAACTGTCGCAGGCCAGAACCTTCAGCGCCGCCACCGAGGCCGGACTGCCCAACGAGAAAGAACTTCTGACCGCGTTTCAGGAAGTGATAGACAAGGTGCTCGCCCTGCGCGAAGCTCCGCTGGTCGAGCCATATACCGGACCGGCCATTCTGATGAATCGGGCCAGCGGTGTCTTCTTCCACGAGATCTTCGGTCACCGCATCGAAGGACACCGGCAGAAGGACGTCGAAGAAGGCCAGACCTTCACCAAGAAGGTCGGTCAGGCCATTCTGCCGGAGTTCATCAGCGTGCACGACGATCCCACGCTGGTCAAGTGGGGCGACACCGATCTTCGCGGCCACTACCGCTACGATGACGAGGGTGTGCCAGCCCGGGATGTCACCTTGGTCGAGAACGGCGTGCTCAAGACCTTCCTGATGTCGCGCTCGCCGGTGCAGAGCTTCGCTCACTCCAACGGCCACGGCCGGCGCTCGCCCGGAAACAACGTGGTCAGCAGAATGGGCAACACTATTATCCACTCCAGCAAGACCAGCAGCTTCGACGAGTTGCGCAAGATGCTGATCGCCGAATGCAAGAAGCAGGACAAGCCCTACGGGCTGCTGTTTGACGACATCACCGGCGGGTTTACCGGCACCAGGCGGGCGGGAGCCCAGACCTTCAAGGTGCTGCCGGTGGTGGTCTACCGGGTATACGCCGACGGTCGCCCCGACGAGTTGGTCCGCGGCGTCGATATCGTGGGCACGCCGCTGACTTCCTTCTCCAAGATCATCCACACCGCCGACGATGCCGACGTCTTCAACGGAACCTGCGGGGCCGAGTCGGGCATGGTTCCGGTCTCGGCCGTGTCACCCAGCATCCTGGTGTCGGAGATCGAGGTCGAGAAGCGACGTCGCGAGCAAGACAAGCCGCCGATCCTGACGCCGCCCATTGCGGAACGCGTCCAGTGACAGAAGTCGGCGTACGGAGAACGTCAACACAACCTGGTTGTTGAAGGAGCATATCCCGTGAATCTCAAACGACTGACACGCTACTTGGCGCTGGCTCTGTTGTCTGGCGCCGTCGCACCTGTTCCCGCCGCCACCGCCGCGGAGAGTCTTCCGGACAGCGAACCGCTGATGCGGGCCCTGGCGGATGAAATCACCCGTTCCATGGGCATACAGATGGAGGATCTGGAAAAGCCCTATTTCATACAGTTCACGGTGGCGGACACGATCACCTATCGCCTGAGCGCCGCGTTCGGCGACATAACCTCCTCCGATCGCGACCGCTCGCGTGACTTCCAGTGCCAGGTACGCGTCGGCAGCTACGAGTTGGACAACACCAACTTCAGTGGTGAC
Source organism: Phycisphaerae bacterium (assembly GCA_028277545.1). Lineage (GTDB taxonomy): Bacteria > Planctomycetota > Phycisphaerae > UBA1845 > UBA1845 > JANQGB01. The sequence goes on from JANQGB010001322.1 coordinate 5,509, forward strand.
GGCGGCGGCTTCGGCATGTTCTCCCGCGGAGGAGGAGGAGGCCGTCGAGCTTCGCTGCCGCTGGACGAAGACTACTCCGCCCTTCGCCAGGCCATCTGGTGGGCGGCGGACAACAACTACAAGAATGCGGTCGAAACGCTGACCAAGAAGCGGGCCTACATGAAGGATAAGAACATCGCGGACCGCCCCAACGACTTCTCCAAGGCGTCGGTGGTCGAGCACGTTGAGAAGACCGCCACGCTGGACTTCGACCGCGCCGAGTGGGAGAACAAGCTCCGCAAGATTTCCGCCCAATTCAACAAACACCAGCAGTTTCAGGATTCCGAGGCGCAACTGCTGGTCGCGGCCAGCAATGACTACGTGGTCAATACCGAGGGCACGCGGTTGCGAACGCCAGATGGCGGAGCACTGCTGATCGTCAAGGCCGAAATGCAGGCGGAAGACGGCATGAAGATCAGCGACGGGCTGAGCTACTTCGCTCACTCACCGCAGGGGCTGCCGGCAGTCGAGGAGGTGCTGAGCGACATCGACGAGATGGCGGGGTGCATGGCCAAGGTGGCCGCCGCCCCGCTTCTGGAGCAATACACCGGGCCCGTACTGTTCGACCACATCGCCGCGGCCCAGGTGTTCCGCACACTGATGGCCGAGGGCGTGGCTGGCCGGCCCGACCCGGTGGGTACGCAGCGCAGACGCATGACCGGCGGCGGCAGCCTGGAGAAGAAGCTGGGCCAGCGCATACTACCCCGCTCGTTCCAGGTCTACGACGACCCGACCGTTTCCGAAGTCGGCGACCAGGATCTGATCGGCCACTACCGCTACGACGACGAAGGCGTGCTGGCCGAAAGAGTAAATCTGGTGGTTGACGGCAAGCTCGAACAAATGGTCATGTCTCGCGTGCCCACCAAGAAGCTCTCCGGCAGCAACGGTCACGCTCGCCGAGCCTCCGGGCGTGGAACCGCTCAAGCTGCTATCGGCTGCCTGTTCGTCAAGGACGACGACGGCGTACCGGCGGACGAACTGAAGGCCAAGCTTATCGAGGCCGCCCAGGACGCCGGGCTCGAGTTCGGGCTGCGCGTCGCCGCCGTCAAGGCAGCCGGAATCGGATCAAGCCGCTCAGACATTATGGGCATGTTCATGCGCATGCAGCGCCGCGGCGGACAGCAGGGAGTCGGCGATCCTATCTACGCCTACAAGGTGTATGTGGACGACGGCCGCGAGGAGTTGGTCCGCGGCTGCGAGTTCGGCGAGATCAAGATCCGTGACCTCAAGCACATACTGGCCGCTGGCAATACGGCGGAGGTGTACAACTACGTCGGCCTCGGCTTCGGCGGTGCCACGCCGGCCACCTCCATCGTGGCGCCCGCCATCCTCGCGGAAGAACTCGAGCTCTCCAAGATCGAGCAGGAGCACGACAAGCGGCCGATCCTTAGCTCACCGATCAGCCGCTGACCGTACCGCGCAAACGACCCGAGCCGGCTGGATTGTACCGTCCAGCCGGCTCGTCGCATGCGCCGTACACCACCCCCCTGCCGGAGAACCTGCTGCAAGCCGAGACTATCCGGAGCCTCCAAGTCAGGAGTCGGATCGTCGCGAGTTCCCGATCAGTCAGCCGCGGAGCACGACAGCGGCGGCCGTACGCCCCCAAATGCGAGACCGCCCCGTTCGCTACGCGGGGCGGTCATCAATAGACTCAGTTAGTGTCCAGGTGGCGGCGCGACTACTGGACTCGCCGCTTGACCCAGCCGACCAGGCCCAGTCCCAAGACGCCGAGCAAGGCTGCGCCAGGGGCGGGGATAGGGGCGGCAGTGAACGAATAATCAGCCGAACCACCAGGCGCCCAGAGGTCGACTACCACGTAAGCCTCGCCGCTCGGGAAGTCGCTTGCATCGTAGGCAATCTGCTCGCTTAGGGCTCCCCAGCTGAAGTCAATCAGGCCGTTACCAATGGTCATAGAGAAGTCGAACTGGCCCGAGTCATACCAGCCGCCGGAGATGATCTCGCCGCTGCTGTCTCTGCCATTGGACGCTCCCCGGCGATACCCGTCCCCCGGCCAACTGCTACGGTAGCCGAAGTAGCCCCAGGCGCCACCCAAGCCACCACCCAGCCAGTGGTTGAAGAAGGAGCCATCGACGCCGGCCTTGTCGACCAGGCCGATCATCATCGCGGTATTGTCCGGCAGGTTGGTCAGGTCGACCGATCCGGTGAAGACAACAGGCAAACTGTCGGGTGTAAAGACTTCCGCGTTGTAAAGGTGCCGCTCACCGCCCCAACCCGCATCACTGATGGTCGTGGTCCCAACTACCAGGTCGCCCCAGACTGGGTTCACGGCAGCGGCCATAAGCATGGCGCTCATCAAGCCACATGTGCTCATCATCGATCGCGTCATCGCCGTTGCTCCTTTGTTCTCCTATCGATAAGCCGTCGTTCAGTTACGCTAATCATCCGGCCATGGCCAAAGGCGAAGGCCGAACAGCAACGCTGCGGTAATGCTTCAGATTGTCGGTCAAGGGGAATGGAGCGGCGGGCCGCGAGGCGCGGCTATTACGAAGGAACCTTGTTCACTGCGGCGCGGTTCCGTTCCGCGCTGGACGCGATAGTGGCGAGAACACGCGCCGACCGGCTGCTCGAAGCTGCATGGTGGCAGCGCGGTGAGCCGGACATCCAGACGCACGGACTGGCCAATCCGATCCGGACCGCCGGTGTGGTACCAATCCGGCAACGCGCCCCGGTGCAGGTGCCTGGCGGAACGGCACACGTGCCAAGCGCCTCCGCACACCAGCGCGGACATGAATAAGGCCGTACTGCTCGGCGCCGGCGGTAGATCGATGACCTCCTGCGGGAAAGAACTCGGCACCTCGCCGCGCAACGAGGACAAAGGCGCCTCAATGTCCTGTAAGGCATCGATACCCAGCCCGTCGATGCTGACACCCGTCTGAGTGCAGGTCGGAACCAATGTGGCCGGTGCACCCGTGGCCCAAGACGGCTGAGAGGACATCACCGGTGCCGGGCGCGCGAAGACAGCCGTCAGGTCGGTAGACAGCCGACTCGACATCGGCAATGCGGAGCAGTCCGCGCGGACGCACGTCGCCCACGCCAGGCTCGCCAACACGACCGCAACCGACATGCTTGTCTTGCCGGACACGCGCCAGACCTCCACGCAAACGCTGTCCGCAAACTTCCCGAGGGGCACTACAAGCATACACTGACTGTCGGATAAGATCAATACATCGCGGTGTATCTTTGATTTACCTCCGTGAGCGATAGCATAGGTACGGCGCTGGGAATCGCAGACGTGCCGGGTCCATGCCCAGCATGCCGCCCAGTGCCGCGTTGGCGTGCGGTTGACGTGCGGCGCGCACTGTTCTTCCGCATCCCTCAGGTCCGGCCGCGCGGTCGTAGATTGTACTTGGACACCAGCCTCTCCGGCACGGCACTCTGACACCGGTATTCGGCTCTCGATGTTACGCAACGCTCGCTGGCGATGAGTCCTATGCCCAAACGTACCCAGTACAGCATCAGCGTCCGTCTTAATCTTGGCTGTCCTGGTGCAGACGGCGTCCAATTCTCGACCGATCTCTACCCGCCCAATGGCGCCGGTCCGTGGCCCTGCTTGCTGATTCGTACGCCGTACAGCAACAATGACCAGGCCAGGAAGATCCCGCTGGCTCGCGAGTTAGCCGCCAATGGTTATGCCGTTGCTGTTCAACACGTGCGCGTTCGATTCGACAGCGCGGGCAAGTGGCACCCCTTATTCCACGAGGTCAGCAACGACCCGGCCGCACAGGCCTGGCTGGCCAGTTGTGCGATGGCAACGTCAGGCTCGCGCTGCGCGAATCTCTCGAGCAGCCCGATCCCATTCCATCGCACGAGGTGGTCAAGGTGCGCATCGACCTGTAGGCCATCGGCGCCTGCATCTTCGCCGGGCACCGCCTGAGGCTTCAGGTCGCCTCCGCCGCGGTTCCGAAGTTCGTCCCCCACACCAACACGCCGGAACCGCCCCGCAGCGCAACGGCGACCGTACGCGCCACCAACCGCGTGTACTACGACGCCGGCTACCCATCCCGGCTGCTGCTTCCGATTGTCCAGGACGGGAGTGCTGGTTAGTTGACTGCCTCGGTCGCTGAACGGCCCGTCGACATTTCAAAATCACACAGGTCGCCAGTGACTATTCAATTCAGCATGCGGATTCCCGGCTGGCCGGATCACTCGCCGCTGATGAGGCATCACGTGCCACTTGACTTTATGCTGTCTCCTCGTATCGCGTGACATCCTGCTCGTCGTTGTCTTCTACAAGCTGTACACCCGGATTTCCTGCGAGGGCGGATAGCCGGCCTGAGCGTGTACGCCGCAGGGGTGGCGTAAAGCCCCCTAATACGTTGGGCGAGATGCCGAGCCGGGCCTGACGATTGGACCGGCAGTTCTCCACTGCCGATCGCGCCGCCACCCACCTGGTCGTCGCCTCACCAACCGGAAGGAACATCTTGAACAATCGTAACCCTTTATAGCGCAAGGGCCCCGGTAACATTGCCAACAGCAGCAAGCTACGGCAAGAAGAGCGGGCAACGGGCTCAGCGCGACCAGACTATCCGATCTGTCACCGAAACATCGTGAGTTAAGCGGCCGGCGATCGCGTCTGATCGCCGCTCCCAACGGCCGGCCACTGCCGCAAGTTGGACGGTGTCATAAGTCGCCACAAGTAAAGCGGGCCAGATGACCGATGGCATTCAAGGGTAGGTGTGGCAGTTTGGCGCCGTGATACTCGCGCTGGCAATCATGCCACCGTTAACGGACTAATCTGGCGCCGCGAAAGTAATGCTGTACACGAGGGCGGACTCTTGGTATTATGGGCCGTTGGCGTTGACCCGACGACACAGCCGGGCCGGCCGTGAAGGACTTGGGAAAAGTAAAACCCGGCAAGCTAGCGTAGTGGCCTCAGGGGCTCTTATATGCTGAGCCTGATCACCGCAATAGCCGTAGCAGCGTGCCCATACCCGGGCAATCAGGCTAACCTGAGGGGCGCAGACACTATTGACGGCATCAACGACCTCAGCGGCGCCTTCTACCGTCAGCACACCGTCGACGAACTAGTGTTGGTCAAGAACGATCCGGGCACTCTCTACCGGATGCGCAACCTATACGACGACGACTGGACCTGGAGTTGGGAAGGTGACACGCACGCCTGGCGACTGGCTTACGGGCCGAGCTGGGATCCTGACTGCACGGCGCCGGACGCCGAGGCTGTCACCATGGTCGATCCGGCCAGCACCGTCGTTTACGTAAGCAGCGAGCGGTGTAACGGAGGCATATCAACCCATAAATACATCCTCAAATACGACTTTGACCAGCCGACACAGACAGTGCTCCACGACTCTGGTCGCTGGCAGCTAGCCGACACAGACAGCTACTGGGATGACCATCCCAACGGGGGCGGAGAAGGCCTCACCTATGTCCCGGACTCGTGGTGGACGGAGCGCGGCTGGGTGGCTAACCGGCTGCCGGGCCGGCCGGAGTGGGATCCCGAGATTCACGGATTCGAAGACCGGGAGGCGCCCGGGCTGTTCGTCGTCGCCCTGGAAGGCTACTACAACTGCAACGACGGCATCTACGTGTTTGACCTTAGCGCAGCCGACGACGAGGCTGACGACTCTTCAGAAGTTTTCGAGGATCGCTGGCTGGGCCACATCGCGGTGGGCAGCTTCTGCAACGCCGTCGGTCTCGAGTACGACCCCGTGGCCGAGGTCATCTGGCTGCTGTGCGACAACAACCAGAGAATTCACGCAATAGACGTCAACGAGAACGGCGCGTTGCAGGTCACCCAGAGCTACCCGGCAGGCAAGGAGGGCAATATCGAGGGCTTGGCCATTAGCCCCGAGGACGTCGGCACCGACGGAACTCGACCCTACGTTCTGACCAGGGATCACGGCGCCGCGGTGCCGGCGGTGTTCGCCGATTTCGAGTTCGGCATAACTGAGCCGCTGGCGGTGACAGCAAGCGCCAGTTACAAGGATCACGGCGGGATCGTTCACGGCGTGCCATCCTCGCGCCTGGAGCCGCGGCTTGGCGGCATAAGCGACCTCAGGTTTGACGTCTCCTGGTGTGTCGATGACGTGGCCGTCGATCTTGACTGCGCGTCATTCTGCGGCGACCCGAGCATCAACTACCTGAACGACGGCTTCACCGTGCAGTTGGACTTCGGCACCAACGGCATCACATCCACGGACTGGTGCGACATCGAGCTGTCCGGCTCGGTGCGACACGAGGTTACGGTTGGAGCGCTCGAGGGCGACGTAAACGACACCGGCAACGTAAACACCGTCGACGCGTCCGCCGTGAAGGTCCGCTGCGGCCTCGAGATAGACGGGTACGATTATCCGTATGACTTGAACGCCGACGGATTCATCACCTCGGTGGACTTCTCAGCCGTCAAGGCGCGCTACGGCCACTCGATGGACACGCAAGACGGGTACGACCCCATTTGCGCCCCGCGGTAGGCGCCGTGACCCTGGCGCCAAACCTGAACGGCCGGCAGGCCCTCAGGTCCAGGCAGAACCGCCAGCCTCGGCAGCTCTTCGCCTTTCCCACACGGACTACCCGCCAACCGACCCCAGGAAATACCCGCAGAGACCGATAAACCCGGCCTGTTTGGCCTGCTGTGCAGCGGGCGCGCCCCATTGGCGTAGACGGTCTGCGTTGCAGGTTTGCTAATCAAGGCCGCGTGAACTCCGTCCGATGTTTAGGCGGACGGAACAGGCCATCCGGCGTGGGCCACGCGGTCTGCAGGACAACACGTACCGCGAAACTGCGCACCTGGAACAGGGCGGCTGGAAGGGTCCTGCTCGGTCTCACGAGGAGTAGGCCGAGGCACACGAGGCAGAGACGACCTATGAGTAGCGAAACAGACCGTCAAGAGAATATGCAATCGCTGGTAGCCCGCTTGTTCGACGCGTCCAAGTCTATCGAGAAGGACGACCTCAGCGGGATGGCCAAGATGCATGGCTGGTGCGAGTCCCTCGCTCAGCTCACTGTTCCGGACGGAGCCTCCCCCTGTCAGCCGCTGCACGAGATAGCCGGCGTGCTGGGCAACAGTCTCGAGACTCTCGTGCTCGGGCTGTCAGACGACGCGGCGGCGACCCTGGCCGCGGTGAAGCAGTGTGTGTTCCAGATCGTGGAGTTGGAAGCAACGCTGGATACAACCGCAGGCGGCGCCGGTGAGTCCGCCCCGCCGAGCAAAGAGCAGGAATCCGCCGGGCCGGACCAGGTCACGGCTGAAGACGACCGCGCCGGCGGCTCGCCCGGTGATGAGGGCAACGAGACTACGCCGACAGCGCCGGATGGGGACGCCACTGGAGCGAACACGGCCGAGCCCGCCACCTCCGACGAGCCCGCCTACAAGTCCGAACCCCTGGTGCTCAAGGACAACGAAACCGAGTTCGTCAAGGGCTTCGTCGAGGAGGCCGCCGAGCATATTGAGGCCATCGAGGGCGCCGTGCTGGAAGTCGAGCGCTCGCCAGACGATGCCGAGAAAATCAACGACCTGTTCAGGCCTTTCCACACCATCAAGGGCATGGCAGGCTTCCTGAACCTGCGGGATGTCAACTGCCTGACCCACGAAGTCGAAACGCTGCTGGATCAGGGTCGCAAGGGCGATCGGAAGATCACACCGGGCCTGATTGACCTGGTGTTCGACGTCGTCGACATACTTCAGGCCCAGGTGGGCGCCATCTCCGGCTACCTGGTCGACCCGCAAGGCGACACGGTTCCCCAGCCGCCGGTTGAGGACATGATATGTCACCTGCGGCGAGTAGTGGCCGGCAAGATCGACCCGACGGGTCGCCGCCCCGAGGCGGGCAGCGCCGCCCTCAAGACCGGCGAGAACCTCGTCGAGCAGGGAGCAGTCGCCAAGGAAGCCGTCGACTTCGCCCTTGAGCGACAGAAGTCCGGCCTGACCGACAAGAAGACCGGCGAAATCCTGATCGACGACCAGGCGGTGACGCCACGGCAGGTGAGCCAGGCCATTCGACCGCAGGCACAGGCTAGTGCCGCCGCCAAGACACAGGGCAGCGCCCCGGCCGATCTGTCCGTTCGCATCGACACCGGCAAGCTGGACACGCTGGTGGACATGGTCGGCGAACTCGTCATCGCCCAAACGCTGGTATCCACCAACGGCACGGTCAGTGACGAGCCCAGGCTCAGTAAGGACGTCAGCCAGGTCACCAAGATAGTGCGCGACGTACAGGAGGTCGCCATGGGCATGCGCATGGTGCCCATCGGACCGACCTTCCAGAGAATGGCCCGGCTGGTGCGCGACGTGTCGCGCAAGGCGGGCAAGACCGTCGAACTGCACATCACTGGTGAAGACACCGAGCTGGACAAGAACGTGATCCAGCAGATTGGCGATCCGCTGGTCCACATGGTCCGCAATGCCGTGGATCACGGCGTGGAATCGCCCGAGGATCGTCAGCAGGCGGGCAAGGAGACCACCGGCCACGTACACCTCAGCGCCTTCCACCACGGCGGCAACATCGTCATCGAGATTCGGGACGATGGCAAAGGCCTCGACCGCGACAAGCTGATCGCCAAGGGCATAGAGAAAGGTATCATCACCTCCGGTGATGATCTTACGGATCAACAGGCCTTCGGGCTGGTCTTCGCCCCGGGTTTCTCCACCGCCGAGAAGGTCACCGACATCTCCGGCCGCGGGGTCGGCATGGACGTGGCCAAACGCAACATAGAGCAGCTACGCGGCCGGGTCGAGATCACCTCGGAAAAAGGTAAGGGCAGCACGTTTACCATTCGGTTGCCCCTGACCCTGGCCATCATTGACGGGATGATCATCGGTGTGGCCGGCGAGCGGTTCATCGTGCCGACCATCAACATCGAACAGTCTCTCCGGCCGTTGCCCGAGCACATTACGTCGGTGCAGCACCGTGCGGAGGTCCTCCAGGTTCGCGGCGAGCTAGTCCCACTGATTCAGTTGGGAGAGTTATTCGGTCTTAAAGGCCGAGTCGATCCCTGCGAGGCCATGGTCGTCATCGCCCAGTCAGACGACCGCAGAGTCGGCATAGTGGTGGAGGAGCTCATAGGCCAGCAGCAGGTGGTCATCAAGACTCTGGGCGAGCGATTCAAGAAACTGCGCGGCATAAGCGGCGCCGCCATCCTCGGCGACGGCCGCATCGGGCTGATTCTCGAGATGTCGGGACTGGAAGCCGCTCACAACGCCCGGACTCACCGGTCCGCGACCAGCACCGGGACATCTGCGGACGGACCAGACGACACGGGCCAGGACGAGGATGCGCTTGGCCCGGAGAACGAAGAGGCCGCTTCAATCGAACAGGACGTAGCAGAACCAGTACTTGCGTAGGAGAATGACGACATGGAAGCCGTGCTTGATACCCCCACTCAGGCCGATACCAACATCGAGAGGTCCGCGGACCTGGGCGGTAAGTACCTCACCTTCATGCTGGACGATGAGGAATACGGCCTCGAGATCCTGAAGGTGCGCGAGATCATCGGCCTGATGGATATCACCAAGGTGCCGCAGACCCCGGATTTCGTGGAAGGTGTCATCAATCTCCGCGGACGGGTCATTCCGGTGATCGATCTGCGCACCAAGTTCGCGCTCGACCGAGCCACCTACGATGAGCAAACCTGCATCATCGTCGTCGATGTCGGCATGATGATGGGCATCATCGTGGACACGGTCCAGGAGGTGCACGACGTCGCCACCGAGCAGATCGAACCCCCGCCCCAACTCGGTGGGTCCGTGGGCACGGACTTCATCCTGGGGATGGGCAAGGTCAAGGACGACGTCAAGATCCTGCTGGACATCGACAAAGTCCTCACCAGCGAGGAACTGGTCGAGCTGCAGCAGGTCGCTTCGTCCTGACAACGCGGCCCATCAACCGCACCTGCGGTAGCTGAAGGCTCGACCTCGAGGCGGCGCCAGGTCTCTGGCGAAGAGATTTCACAGGCCCCACAAGCGGAGCCTCGCCTTGGACATCGTAGTTGACATTGCCGACTTTGCCGTCACGGATGACACCGGCGCGACGCTGGTCACTCATTCGCTGGGCAGTTGCATCGGCATGACCATCTGGGATCCGGTGGCCAGTGTCGGTGGAATGATCCACTACATGCTGCCGGACGCTGCGCTCTCGCCGGAGAAGGCCAAGGCCAATCCCGCCATGTTCGCCAACACCGGCGTACCTGCCATGTTTCGGGCCGCCTACGAGTTAGGGGCGGTCAAGAAGCGCCTGGTGGTCAAGGTAGCCGGCGGCGCTCAACTGCTGGACGACAACGGAACATTCAACATTGGTAAGCGCAACTATGTCATGCTCCGCAAGCTGTTCTGGAAGAACGGCATCCTGATTGAAGCCGAGGACGTGGGCGGCTCGATCAGCCGGACAGTGCGACTGGCAGTGGGATCTGGAACGGTCACTCTTCGGACGCGTAACGGGGAGGTCGAGCTGTGAAACGGTGCGACGAGATTCTCAAAGAGGTCGGCTCGCTGCCTCCGCTGCCGGATACAGCCATCAAGCTGGTGC
>JANQGB010001375.1 GCA_028277545.1 Phycisphaerae bacterium
CTGCCTTTGCCGGGGCGATGGCCTACACCACGACGATTGCCCAACGAGTCTTTGGCCATGGAGCCGTGGCCACCGCCAATGCGCGGGTGCGCACGCTGCTCGAGGGCGTAGGCTACCCGCCTGGCCACCCGGTCTACTTGCGCCGGGCCGTGGCGCTGCTCTTGCTCAAGGCTGGCTCGCCCCGCCTCGAAGACATCACAATTCAACTTGTCGACGAGACGTATATCCAGAGCAACTTGCCCGCGAGCACCCGGCGGACCGTCTACCGGGTCTCCCGCGCGCTCGAGATCGCCGGCATCACCGCGCGGCCGGCTCATATCCCGAACCAGCGTCGTCCTATCCTGCGGGAGGGAGTCGCGCCGGCGTGGGCGACGTGGTGCCAGCGGTGGTTGGCCGCCTCCTCGCGTCGGCCCAAGGCCAAGGGCAGCATCTACCACTACCTCATGCGCATGGGCCTGTGGCTGGCCGAGCATCATCCGGAGGTGACCACGCCGGGTGACTGGAGCGCCGAGACGTGCCTCGACTTTCTGGCGATGGCCTCAGAGGCCGTCACCGGCCAGTACACCTTCATCGAGGTCAAGCATCCCGGCAAACCGCTGACGGCCAAGTCCAAGAGCAGCCTCATCCACGCGGTGCGGACGTTCTTCCGTGACCTGCACACCTGGGGGTGGATCGAGCCGCGTTTTGCCCCGCACGTAGCCCTGGGGTTGCCCCCGGCGCTCAAGCGACAGATCGGCCCCTCGCCCCGGGATATCGAGGAGAAGACCTGGCTCAAGCTGGTCTGGGCCAGCCTCAACTTTGCAGAAGAGGATCTGCCTCACGGCGGCGTGACAGGCCGCTCGGCCTATCCCTACGCGTTTGTTCGCGCCCTGGCGGTGTTGTGGACCCACGCCGGGCTGCGCATAGGTGAGCTGCGCCGGCTGCGCTGCGACTGCATCCGGGCGCAGACCGACGACCTAGTCGATCAGCAGACGGGGCGGCGCTACGAAGCTGGCAGCATCTGCTACCTGGAGGTGCCCCACAGCAAGACCTCGCCGCCGTTCTCCAAGCCGGTGGCCGCCGTCGTGCAGGAGGTCGTCGAAGCCTGGCTGGCCGAGCGACCGGCGCAGCCTAAACGACTCGACAAGAAGACCGGCCACCTGGTCGATTACCTGCTCTCGTACCGGGGGCGGCAGGTCTCGATAGTTTACATCAACAAGGCGGTGATCCCGATGCTGTGCCGGAAGGCGGGCGTGCCCGATGAGGACGCGAAGGGGCGCATCACCAGTCATCGGGGCCGCAGTTCTGCCGTGACGATGCTGGCCAACGCGCGGTCGGGGCTGTCGCTGATGGAGTTGATGAAGTGGTGCGGGCACACCAATCCGGCCAGCACACTGCACTATGTCCGGCTGCGTCCGAATCGCCTGGCGAGGGCCTATGCCAGGGCCGACGAGACGAGCTACCTGATTGAGGTGCTCATCGACCAGCAGGCCGTACTCGACGGCTCGGCGGCAGCGGGAGTGCCCTGGAAGTACTACGATCTGGGCGACAGTTACTGCACGCACGCCTTCTGGAGCACATGCCCGCATCGCCTGGCCTGCGCCGGGTGTGCCTTCAATGTGCCGAAGGTCTCGGCGAAAGGGCAAGCCCTGGCGGCGAAGGCGTTCCTGGAACGCTACCTGGAACGGGTCCCGCTAACCGACGAGGAGCGCCTGGCCGTCAACGGTGACCTGGCCAAGTTCGACGAGATGCTCTCGAAGCTGGAGCGGGTGGCGGCCCCCGACGGGCAAACCTATGATAGTGCCGGGGCTTCTGGTGGAGGCGATGGCCTTGGACGCCGAGCGCTAACGGCGCTGATCCCGTTGCCGGTGGCGAAGGCCCCCTCGGAGGTGTGAGTGGGCCTGTATGGACTCCCCAAACCTTTTAGGGAAACCTATCCCACATAAA
>JANQGB010001376.1 GCA_028277545.1 Phycisphaerae bacterium
TTGTTAAGCCCCCAGATCGTTCGGTACAGCTGCTCGTTCGCATCGACGTAGTCCCCGTCGTCGTTGAGGTCCACCACCGTGTCCTCGATCACGATCCGCGCCACCTCGTTCAGCGCCGTCACCGTGTCCGGCCCGCCGTTGAGGTCCATGTAGTAGTACTGCTTGGTCACCCCGCGCGAGGCCGAGCCGCCACACGACGAGCAGTCGCCGTTGATCGTCTCGCTCTTGGCAAAGCCCTGGCCGCTGCCCGGGTCTTCGTCGAAGTTGGCCCCGCCGTAACGGCCGTCGAGGTTCTCAGCACCCCACGCCGTATCCACCGTCCCTGTCGTCGTGTCCAGGTCCGAGGTGTAGTACGTAAACGAGCGGCTGAAGAACTTGGACAGGTCCTGCAGGTCGCCGGTTACACCCACCTGGTGCCCGACCCCGCCGTCGTCCAGATCCAACAACTCCTCGGGGGTATCGATGTCCTCGATCGCCTCGGTCGCGTAGTCCAGCGCCCGCTGGATCGCGTCCGCCTCCAGCACCGCCTTGAGCTGGTGCGCCTTGCCATCGCTGTCCGTGCTGCGGTAGTAGCGGTACTGCGTGAAGCGTTCGATCCAGTCGGTCCCATTCGTCGCCAGGCGCGACACCTTCACCTGCACCAGGTCGCCGTCCGAGCCTATATCATCGCTGTGCGTCGTATCGTCGAAGTACGTGTACTCGACCTTCTGCTCCACCGTCGTCCCGTCCGGGCTCAGCTCGATCTTCGCGATCCGGCCACTGCTGCCAGCCGGCGTGATATCCACCGTCGCCCCACCCGGCGCCGTCACTGTCGACACCAACCCCGCAGACGTGTACGTATAGCGGTTGCCCATCTTCGGCGGGCTGGTCGAGCGGAACGCCTCGGTCGATTCCTCCACCATCCGCCCCCGGAAACCAACCGGGATATTCGAATCGTCGCCCAGGAATAAAAACACCCGGCCCGTATCCAGGTTCGTCAGCTCATAGACCGTAAACGACTCGGCTGTGTTGCTGTCGTCGTCCAGGTCCTGCGAGTCCGTCAGGCTCTCCTTTGAGAGCGTCGCGTTGAAGTCCGACGGCGCGTCGTACGTCGTCACCCCAGCTGCCGTCGACGGGTTCTTAAACACACGCTTGCTCGACGCGGAGAAGTGTACCTCCACGTCAGTGCCCACCACCTCGATTACCATCGACTGGCGTCCGGACAGCCAGTTCATCCCCAGCCGCGCCGCCTGCGACGCCCCCGCCCCCGGGTCGAAGCGGCTGTCGTAGTCACGCTTCTGCATCCAGCTAAACCCCGGAATGCTCTGGGGCAGGTACAGGTCTACCTCACGCTCGATCACCTTGCCCGTCATCAGCTCGATCGGGGCGCTGGTGCGCGTGCCCTGACTACTGTTAGGCGCGGTGGAACTGGACACCTGATCCGGCGGGCATGAGCAGTCCTCCGGCTCACCCTGGTCCTGAGCGTTTTCGTTCGGCGTCGAGCCGGGCATCGCCCAAGCCGCTTCCGGATTGTGCACATCCTGCCAGACGATCAGGCCCATCAGCCCCAGCACCGCCAGGCACAGGCCCCCGCGGTAACCACGCCACGCCCAGTAACCAGCCGCCGCTCTCAGCCCACGCCAACGATCAAGACAAGCACGCTGCATAACATGACTCCTGCTAAATCAAGCCGAGCATTCCAAGACAGCTCAACCCCTGTGATGACTATTAGCTCTTAATGATCACAACCCATGACAGGCCCAACGCGATCCAACACACGCCCGGAACACACTCACTCAGGCTTGGACCACTTCTTTTCAAAATCACGTTCCGATGCCCTGACCGCCGACTCCATCGCCTGGACCCGCACCCCAAGACGCTCTACATCACCCTGATCCCCCCGCGCCTCGGCGTTCGCAAGACGCTTGCGCAGCGCACGCAGCTTCTCGTGCTGACGCTGCACCGCCAGATAGTCCGCGTGATGCTCCATCCCCCGCGCCATCTCCGTCGCCCGCCCCCTCCACCTCCGGAATTGGGCCGCGGCGGTGACCGCGTTGCCCTCCGCGTCGGTGACGCCGGGGACAATGGATTCCGGGGGGAACAGTTGTTCGATAGCGGTCAGCAGGGATTCGAGGCGATCAACCTCGCCCATCGATACCAAACGCACCGCCTGCTCACTGAGCGCCCAGAACCTCACGTCCTGCGACTGCGTCTCGGCGTAAGCCAGCTCCATCCAACGAAGTCCCTTGGTCGGGGTCGGGATCTTGTCACCCCGATAGGCCTCTTCACAGAAACCCCGTGCCACCAGCCACGTCGCCCACGCGTCGCCGGTTATTGTCTCGTCTGCCAACACCTGGTCCACGTACGCCGTCACCTCGGCCAACCCCCCGTTTGCGCTTGAGCCGCGCGAAGGGTCGGATGCGATCTTGGCCGTCTCCAAGAAGATCTTGAGCACTTCCAAGTCACAACTCTGATCTGCTTCGTGCAGGCACGCTTCACAGACCGCCGCCATCACCGGCCACTGCCCCCGGAATTGGCCG
>JANQGB010001385.1 GCA_028277545.1 Phycisphaerae bacterium
GCCGGGGGGCGAAAGGAGTCGCTTCGCAGGACCCCGCGTGTTGGTGATATGTGCCCACACACATCCGGCCAAGTGGGCTGCCCAACACAGGGTCATACAGTGACATTGCAACTGAACCTGGGACTTCATCTCGCGGGCTCGGGGCGTAAGTCCTTGTGGCGCAAATAGTAGCAGCCGATGTCCTGGCGTCGGCAGATTCATAAATCGAACTGGCACGTCTACTGCATAGTGTCCGGGCGAGAAGTTCGGGCCATTTCCGGGGCGGTCCCGAACAGCGGGTTCGGGGCCCTGGATTGAGTGATAAGGAACTGAATTGTACTGGTTTGATCCACCGGCGCGGTCTCGTGTGGGGACCACGACATGTGGTGGGAGGACCCGTAGCGAGCAAAGGAGAGACTGCTCATGCCAACTCCGTGTAATCTGAAGGTGGCCGAGTATCCGGGATCGTCGGAGAAGGAAGGCCGCGACGGCACCAGCGATGTTTTCGAGATCGAGCATCATGTTCATCAGCCGGTCGAGCCCACCACGGGCCAGGCCAGCGGTGTCCGGGTGCACAGCCCGTTCCGCATCGTCAAGCTGATCGACAAGGCGTCGCCGGGCTTCCACAAGGCGCTGTGTACCGGTCAGAATCTGAAGGAGGTGCTGATCGACTTCTACCGGATCGATCCCGAGAGCCGTGAGGAGAAGAAGTACTACACCATCACGCTGCGGCAGGCTCGCATCGTGGACATCAGACCGTACATGCCGATGAGCTTCGTGCCGGCCAACGAGTCCTACCGGCACATGGAGCAGGTCAGCATGGTCTACGAAGAGATCGAGTGGAACTGGCTGCCGGACAGCGCCGTCGAGATGGACAAGTGGCGCGCACCGGGTGGCGGCTAATCGGGGAGTAGCTGCTGACCACGGGTGGAGTCGGCCTGAGTCTTAGGTGACGTGGGCGCCCGGCTCGCAGAGCCATCATGCTCCGCGGGTCGAGAACGGCGGGAACCGCCGGGCGCCCACGGCACCAACAGGCCCGCCCGTTAGCCAGGGACTCGCGACGGCGAGTCGAGCGGTCACCGACCGGCACCAAGGTGAATGGCTTTGGCACGCGAGCATACGCTCTTGCGACGCATTGCGGACCGCAGCGGCGGTCCGCAGCGCGCCTATCAGCCGACGGCGACCGAGGACCTGGACGTTCTGATGGAGTCCGTCCGGCAGCAGTTGATCCGGTTGCTCAATGCCCGCCACGGCATGAGCGAATGCCTGGCGGACTACGGCTTGCCCGCCCTCAGTGACCTGATGGTAGGTGTCGGTGATCACGTCCAGACGGTTCTGGACGCCATTGCCACGACCATCGAGAAGTACGAGCCGCGGCTTCGACGAGTGCGGGTCACACGAGTGGTTGACGACGAGAGCGAGTCGCAGACGCTCTCCTTCCGGGTGGACGCGGTTCTGGTCGGCAAGTCGGGCGAACATCGCGTGTGGTATCAGACCTCACTGGATGGGAGCGGGCAGTTTGCCGTCGATGGCTGACGCCGGCCGGCTCCGGCCCTGGCGGCGCGGAAAGTGGGACACGTTCGAGTAGCATTGGCGGCCAGCCGGAAAGTGGTTTCGATCAAGTGAGCAGCAACACCTATTACCAGGATGAGTTGCGGTACCTGCGGGAGGTTGGTCCGGAATTCGCCCGGGCGAACCCGGAGATTGCCCGTTTCCTGGCGGATCGCGGCAGCGATCCGGACGTTGAGCGCATATTGGAGGGCGTGGCGTTTCTTTGCGGGCGGATTCGTCAGAAACTCGACGACGAGCTTCCGGAACTCACCGCCAGCATGATGGCCTTGCTCTGGCCGCACTATCTCCGGCCCATCCCGTCGATGACCGTTCTGGAACTGCTGCCCGACATCGACAGCATGCGGGCGCCGCTGCGGGTCAACGCCGGAGCCGAGTTCGCCAGCGTCCAGGGCCTGACCGTGGTCGGCCAGCACGACCGGTAGCGACAGCGCGTGCCGTCGATCTGC
>JANQGB010000064.1 GCA_028277545.1 Phycisphaerae bacterium
CACCCCGGTGCCCCCGGAGCCGTGATTGGTGCTGGTCCTGGCTCAGTGTCGGAAGAACCGTCGCCGGCGGTCACTATCGCCGTGGCCAAGAAGAAGGGCACTAACGCGGTCTGGGTAGCGCGAGAAGTGTTGGACCGCGTGGAGGAACTTGCAGAGGAGTTCGTGCCCGACGATCTGGAACTGATTGTCACGCGCAACTACGGCCTGACCGCGGACGAGAAGGTCGACGAGCTGGTGGAAGCGCTGGCTGTGGCCGTCGTGATTGTCGTGGCCCTGCTGGCCTTCGGGCTGGGCTGGCGGCAGGCCCTGATAGTGGCCATCGCCATCCCCATTGTCTTCGGGCTGACGCTGACGGTGAATCTCCTGGCCGGCTACACGATCAACCGGGTGACCATGTTCGCCCTGATTCTCTCGCTGGGCTTACTGGTGGACGACCCCATAGTCGACGTGGAGAACATTCACCGTCACTTCCAACTGCGCAAGCGAGCTACCCGGCGGATCGTGATGGAGGCCGTGAACGAGATTCGCCCGCCGCTGATAACAGCCACCATGGCGGTCATCGTTTCATTCCTGCCCATGCTGTTCATCACCGGCATGATGGGGCCCTACATGCGGCCCATGGCGCTTAACGTCCCGGTCACCATGGTCATGTCGATGGTGGTGGCGTTCACCATTACCCCCTGGGTCGCGTACCACGTGCTGAAGAGGGGATACGCGGGCGAGGCGGCGGCCACAGCCGAATCTCCTGATCCGTCCGCCGAGACGGTCAAATAGAGCGCCCTCTATCGCTGGTTTCATCCGTTGATGGCTCCCCTGATCACCAGCCGGGCTCGGGCGTGGATCTTCCTGGCCTGCATCGGTGCGTTGCTGCTGGCGTCGATGGTGCTTGGTGCTACGCGGGACGTGCCGCTCAAAATGCTGCCCTTCGATAACAAGAACGAGCTTCTGCTGGTGCTGGACTTCGATGAAGGAACGACGCTGGAACGCTCGGATGCCACGGTCCGCCGCATGGAGAGTTTTCTGGGCGGCGTGCCCGAGGTGGTCGGCTTCACGTCGTACGTCGGTGTGGCCAGCCCGATGGACTTCAACGGGCTGGTGCGACACTACTACCTCAGGTCAGGCGCCAACGTGGCCGAGATTCGCGTCGACCTGGTGCCCAAGATGGAACGCTCCACCAAGAGCCACGCCCTGGGACTGCGCCTACGCGACGAGCTGACCAGCATAGCAGGTCAGGGCGGCGCCAATCTGAAGATCGTGGAGTTACCACCCGGGCCGCCGGTCATCTCGACGATCACCGCGGAGGTGTTCGGGCCCCTGGACCAGAGCTACGAAGATCTGCTGGCCGGCGCCGCTACGGTGCGAGAACGCCTGGAGCGCGAGCCTGGAGTCGTAGACGTGGACGACTCGGCGGAGGCCGAGTGGACCAAGTGGGTGTTCGTGCCGGACAAGACCAAGGCTGCCCTGAACGGCATCGAAACGAAGGAGATAGCCCGCACATTGCAGATGGCCTTGCAGGGGCAGATCGTGGGCGCGATGGAGACTGGGCGGGAGCGCTCCCCGCTGGAAATCATGGTCCGGTTGCCGCGTGCCACGCGTTCGTCGGTCGAGGACCTCTCCCGGATTCACGTCCAGGGTACGGAAGGCGTCCTGGTGGCGGTCGGAGAGCTGGGGGCCTGGGAGCAGCGGCGCGCTGACCAGACTATCTTCCACAAGGATCTTCGGCGCGTGGCGTACGTGTTCGCTGAAACGGCGGGCCGACCACCGGCAGACGCGGTGCTGGATGTTGAGGCCGATCGCTTGCCGCCCGGTACCTCTCCTGTTCCGGAGGCGCGTCAGGTCGGTGTCGGCTGGGTTTCTGCCGACGAGCCGCGGCCGGTCGAGGGGCGGACCTTCTTCGCCAGCGGCGGCGGAATCGGGTGGATGCTGCCCGAGGGGCTGGAGGTCGTCTTCCATGGCGAAGGAGAATGGAAGATCACGCTGGATGTCTTTCGGGATCTGGGCCTGGCTTTTGCCGCGGCACTGGTGGCCATCTACATTCTGCTGCTGAACCAGACCGGGTCGTTCAGTCTGCCGGTCGTGGTGATGCTGGCCATCCCCTTGACCATCGTGGGCATCATGCCGGGCTTCTGGTTGTTGAACGCCGTAGCGGGCGGTACGGTGGGCGGCTATGCCGATCCGATCTTCTTCACGGCTACGGGGATGATCGGAATGATAGCCCTGAGCGGTATCGTGACTCGAGATTCGATAATCCTGGTGGATTTCATCCACCTGTCGCTGCGGCGGGGGCGCAGTCTGTTTGAAGCGATCATGGAATCGCGGGTCGTACGGTTGCGACCGATATTGCTGACCACGGGGACGGCCATGCTCAGCGCGGTACCTATCGCCTTGGACCCGATCTTCTCGGGCCTGGCCTGGGCCCTGATATTCGGCCTGTTCGCCTCGACCGTGTTCACGCTGTTCGTGATTCCTGTGGCGTACTACCTCCTTTATGAAAACAAGCCTGGCCATGGAGTTCTTCGATGTCCCGACGAATCGTGATTGTGGGTGGCGTGGCGGCTGGTGCCAGTGCCGCGACCCGGGCGCGCCGCCTGGATGAGCAGGCCGAGATAGTGATATTCGAGCAGAGTGGCTACGTCTCGTTCGCCAACTGTGGCCTGCCCTATTACGTGGGGGACACCATCAAGCACCGCGAGCAGTTGCTGCTGATGACGCCGGAGATGTTTGCGAAGCAGTTCCGGATCGATGCGCGCGTCCGCCACGAAGTGACCTCGATCGACAGGTCCAACCAGCGGGTCCGCGTTCGCAGGCTCGACGACGGCGAGGAGCTGTGGGAACGGTATGATCGCCTGAT
>JANQGB010000100.1 GCA_028277545.1 Phycisphaerae bacterium
CTGGCGGCGGGCCGAATGTGACGCTTGGGGGGTATCGCTCGGGCGTGAGGTCACTACAATCTGGCGATCTCCCGGTGGGCCGGCGTATGGCGCGGGTGAGGTCGGTCGAGCTGTAGGATAACCGATGGCGGAATACGAGCCGGTATTGTTGCGCAACGTTGGCGTCGAGGGATCGACCGCGCTGAAGGTGTACGAGTCGCGCGGTGGGTACCAGGCGCTGGCCAAGGCGTTGAAAATGATGCCGGCCGAAGTCGTGGAGGAGGTCAAGCGAGCGGATCTTCGCGGTCGGGGCGGGGCCGGCTTCCCAGCGGGCGTAAAGTGGGGCTTCCTGCCACCGGACCGCAAGGTGACCTACCTGTGCGTGAACGCGGACGAATCCGAGCCGCCGACCTTCAGCAACCGGGTGTTGATGGAGAACGATCCGCACCAGGTGATTGAAGGGATCGTCATCTCGGCGTTTGCCACGCAGGCTCAGACGGCGTTCATCTACATGCGGGTCGAGTTCCACGAGCAGTTTCACATCATGCAGAAGGCGCTCGATGAAGCCTACGCCAGCGGCTATCTGGGCAAGAACATCCAGGGCAGCGGGTACGACCTGGAGTGCTATATTCACCGCGGCGCCGGGGCGTATGTCTGCGGCGAGGAGACCGGCCTGATCGAGTCGATCGAGGGCAAGCGCGGCTGGCCGCGAATCAAGCCGCCGTTTCCCGCGGTTGAAGGCCTGTTTCACAAGCCGACGGTGGTCAACAACGTCGAGACGCTCTGCAACGTGCCGCATATTATCGAGCGGGGGGCCGACTGGTTTAATGGCATCGGTCCGGAAGGCAGTCGCGGGCCCAAACTGTTCTGCGTCAGCGGCCCCGTCAATCGGCCGGGGTGTTACGAATGGGCCATGACCATCACCTGCCGGGAGTTGATCGAAGGCGACGGCTTCGGGCAGGGCATGACGAATGGCAAGCAGGTCAAGACGGTGTCGCCGGGCGGAATCAGCGTGGGCTTCCTGACGGCCGACGAGCTCGAAATGAAGATGGACTTCACCGACCCGGCCAACTATGGGCTGTTGGGCCTGGGTACGGCGGCGGCGGTGGTAGTCGATACCGGAACGCCGATTACGCAGGTGCTGGCCAACGTGGCGCGGTTCTATGCCCACGAGTCGTGCGGCCAGTGCACCCAGTGCCGCGAGGGCACCAGTTGGATGAGCAAGGTGGCGAACCGGATAGCCCGCGGCGCGGGGCGGATCAAGGATCTCGATCTGCTGGTTGAACTCACCAGCAACATGGGCATGATGCCGGGGCTGAGCATCTGCGGTTTGTCCGACGGGGCGGCCTACCCCATACGGACAATCGTCACCAAGTTCCGTAAAGAGCTGGAAGAGGAAATCGGTCGGCGAACCGCCGACCAGCCGGCCAAGGCGACGGCTTAACCGAGGTGAAACTCCGGCGGGATTCGCCCGTCGAGCTACCATGGCCAGGATCACGATAGACGACAAACAGATCGAGTGTCGTGACGGCATCTCCGTCCTGCAGGCGGCCCTGGACGGCGGCTGGGACGTGCCGCATTACTGCTACCACCCGGGCCTGAGCGTGGTGGCGTCGTGCCGGCTGTGCCTGATGGAAATGCAGATGCCCGCGCCCAAGACGGGCGAAATGCAGTGGGTCAGCAAGCTGTTTCCGGCCTGTCAGACGCCGGTCCGCGACGGGATGGTGGTGCGGTTCGCCTCGGAGGTGATCGAGAACGCCCGCTCGCATTGCATGGAGTACTTCCTGCTGGATCACCCGCTGGATTGCCCGGTGTGTGACCAGGCGGGCGAGTGCCAGCTTCAGGACTATAGCTACAAGTTCGGCACCGCCACCTCGCGGATGGTGGACGCCAAGCACGTCAACCCCAAGAAGGACATCGGCCCGCGCACCCTGCTTTATAGCGATCGCTGCGTGATGTGCGGCCGCTGCGTGCGGTTCACGCGCGAGATCTCCGGGACCTCGGAGCTGTGTGTGACGAATCGAGGCAGCCGCAACGAGATAGACGTGTTCCCGGGGCAGCCGCTGGACAATCCGCTGCAGGGCAACGTGGTGGACATCTGCCCGGTGGGGGCGCTGCTGGATAAGGACTTCCTGTTCAAGCAGCGGGTCTGGTTCCTGCAGTCCGCTCCGTCGGTCTGTCCGGGGTGCAGTACGGGCTGTGCGATTCGGGTAGATGCGAATGACGACGTCGTCTGGCGTCTCAAGCCGCGATACAACCCGGGGGTCAACGACTGGTGGATGTGCGACGAGGGGCGGTTCGGCTGGAAGTACGTTCACGACCCCGAGCGACTGACGGCCACCGGGATTCGCCGCGGGGCCGGTCTCGAGGTGGTGAAGTGGGAAGACGTTCCTGACATTGTCAGCTTCCGATTCGAGCAGCATGTCGCAGCGCACGGCTCGGCGGGCGTGGCGGCGGTCTTGTCCCCGATGATGGCCTGCGAGGAGGCCTGGCTGCTGAGCAGTTTCCTGCAGCGAGTCGCGCCGGAGGTGACGCTGGTGCCGGGTCCTGTACCGACGGAGGGCGAAGATCAGACGTTCCCGGTCGGTGCCACCGGTCAGGACGTGAAGTTCAGGATTCGCAACGAGAAATGCCCCAACCGTCGTGGCATCGAACGGGTCATCGAGGGGTCCGGCTGCCAGACCTTGTCTTTTGACGAGTTTGTCGAGCAGCTCGAGGCCGGCAAGTTCTCGGCCGCCTGGGTGGTGGGTGGCTATCCCGATAAGAAGTGGGTCTCGAAGGAGTTCGCCAAGGCCGCGGCGAAGCTCGAATTGCTGGTGGTTCAGGATCTGTTCGACAACGCCCTGGTCGAGGCGGCTTCTATCGTGCTGCCGTCCTGTGCTTTCGTCGAGCGGGAAGGCTGTTTCATCAATGCCGACAACAAGGTCCAGCCGTTCCGGCGGGCGATCGCTCCGCCAGACGGCTGCCGCCGCGACGGGCAGTACCTGTACGAGCTGGCCGGACAACAGGGTGTGTACAACGCTGCGCGGGTGCGGGAGTTGATGGCGGGGACGATGCTGGAGTTTGGTGCGGTTGTGGACGCGCCGGCGTTGCCGGTTCACCAGCACTGACGTTGGACGCTCGAATTGAGAATTGAGAATTGAGAATTGAGAAGCGTGGAATTGAGAATTGAGAAGCTCGCTTGCGGTGCCGTATCGGCGGGCGAAATATCTTGGGACAGGGGCACTTACTAGCTCAGTAAGTGCGACAACGGGAGCTGGCGTGGAGAGGCCTCCTTATGAGATCGGTGAGCGTACTGCTGTCTTTGCCGATCGTTGCATTAAGGCGGCGTTGGCTATGCCGAACAACGGGGTCGCCTGGGAACTGCAAAGGCAATTCGTCCGCTCCAGCGGTAGCGTGGGCGCTAATCTGGCTGAAGCCAAGGGGATCCTCACTAAACCCGAGTTCAACCACAAAGTGAGCATTTCGCTACGGGAGGCGCACGAAACACTGTTCTGGCTGCGACGAATCTCAAATGCGGAACTGTTGTCACCAAGTAGCCTGGCAGCACTGATAGACGAGGCGAACGAGATTGTGAGTATACTAACGGCTATCCTCAAGCGTGCACGAGGTAATGGGTAACACCGGAAGCGCGATGATGTTGTTGAGGTCCTTCTCTATTCTCAATTCTCAATTCGCTGCTCTGGCTGGGCGGGGGGTGTGCGCCGAGGCGAAGGGGGTTGCGCGTGGTTGACTTCCTCGCTG
Source organism: Phycisphaerae bacterium (assembly GCA_028277545.1). Classification (GTDB taxonomy): domain Bacteria; phylum Planctomycetota; class Phycisphaerae; order UBA1845; family UBA1845; genus JANQGB01. The sequence goes on from JANQGB010000100.1 coordinate 3,724, forward strand.
CCAACCAGTTGGCCTTTTCGGCTTTGCTGATGCTGGTCCTGATCGGGGCCATTATGGGCGGGGTGGCTTACTCTACCTTGCTGGAGCGGAAGGTTTCGGCCTGGGTCCAGGATCGCAAGGGTCCTAACCGTGTGGGTTTCTTCGGACTGTTCCGTAACTTCCACTTCTGGGGTCTGGGTCAGCCGATGGCCGACGGACTCAAGTTTCTGCTGAAGGAGGACCCCATACCCGACCGGGTGGATCGACCCCTGTACGTTCTGGCTCCCGCCCTGGTGTTCATCGTGGCTTTGGTCGGCTTTGCGGTGATTCCGTGGGGCGGCGTGGTGGACCTCAACGGCGACGGGGTGGCCGATGTTCACTGCCAGGTGGCCAATCCGGACGTCGGGCTGCTGTACATGCTGGGCGTCGGGGCGCTGGGCGTTTACGGGATTGTCCTCGGCAGTTGGGCGAGCAACAACAAGTACTCCTTCTTCGCGGGAATCCGGGGTGCCGCCCAGATGCTCAGCTACGAGGTGCCGCTGGGCCTTGCGATTTTGGTGGTGGTGTTGACCAGCGGGCAACTGCGGCTCGAGGAGATCGTGCTGGCCCAGATCGGCCCGGGCAACTGCTGGAACGTGCTGACGCACCCGCTGGCGTTCGTGCTGTTGTTAATCACTCAGTTTGCCGAAACCAACCGCACGCCGTTCGACCTGGTCGAGTGCGAGCAGGAACTGGTTGGCGGCTTTCATACAGAATACGGCTCGATGAAGTTCGCCCTATTCTTCCTGGCGGAGTACACGCACCTGATCGTCAACAGCGCATTCATCGTGGTGCTGTTCCTGGGTGGGTGGCACATCCCGTTCATCCCGGGGTTGCAGCCGGAGCACACTTCGATATGGGCCATGCTTTTCAAGATGGCGGTCATGGGCGGCAAGATCGCGAGCCTGGTTTTCTTCTATATGTGGGTACGCTGGACCATTCCGCGGTTTCGGTTCGACCAGTTGATGCAGATGGCCTGGCGTAGGCTGGTGCCGCTGTCGCTGGGCGTGGCTTTGCTGGCGGTAGTGATGGTCTACTGGGGCGTACCCGGCATGTCGGTCTGGGGCAAGGTCACCTGGGGCCTGCTGGGCAACGCGCTGATTGTCGTGCTGGCTGTCGCGGTGGCGGCGCTGACCCGAGGCAAGGTCACCGGGCGGCAGGCGAACCTGGGATCCATCCCGCTGACCGCGCCGGCTAAGCCAAGGCCGCGGGTGGCGAGAGGGGGATAGACGGTTGACGTCATGATTACCGACGACGACATCATTATCGTGGACGAGATGCGGCGGGATCTCTCCGTGGCGGAGCGGTTCTGGCTGCCGGAGATTGCCCGCGGGCTGAGCGTGACCATCCGGCACATGTTCAGCCGGAAGATGACCATCGAGTATCCCGAAGTCGTCCGCCAGCCGCGGCTGGAGGAGGATCTGACCGACCCTCACAGCCAGATCAACGCCTCGCGTTACCGGGGAGTTCATCGGCTCAATCGCGATCCGGATGGTCGGGTGGCGTGTGTGGCCTGCTTCATGTGTTCGACGGCCTGTCCGGCGCACTGCATTCATATCGAGGGTGCGGAGTCGCCCTGGGACGATCGGGAGAAGTACCCCGCCAAGTTCGACATCGACGAGCTGCGCTGCATCTACTGTGGCATGTGCGAAGAGGCCTGCCCGGTGGATGCGATCGAGCTTACTCACGAGTATGATGTCGTGGGTCGCAGCCGCTCGGGCATGATCTTCGACAAGGAGAAGCTGCTGGAGGTGTACGACAGCACCTGCCACATCAAGCCTCGAAAGAACCCCAAGGTGACGGGTTATCCCGGGACAGGCGTACCACAGCAGCCCCCCACGGGCTCGGGAGGCCAACGGTGACCGACACGCTCGGCTTTCTGCTGTACGGCATCTTCGCGATAGGCGCAGCGGGCGTGTACTTCGCGCTGCCCCGTTCGGGGCGGTCGACGCGGGTGGCCGGCGGCATCCTTGGCCTGGCGGCGGTGGCGCTGCTGGTGGTGCTGCTGGTGGTCCGGGCGGCCCCGCAGGATCACGCCGTGTACGGTTACATCTTCTCGGCGGTGGCGTTGCTGGCCGCCGGGAGGGTAGTGACGCATCCCAAGCCGGTCTACAGCGCGTTGTATCTGGTTCTGGTGGTGGTGGCGGTCGCGTTTCTGGCGGTTGTCAAAGAGGCCGAGTTCCTGGGCGTGGCGCTGATAATCGTGTATGCCGGGGCCATTCTGGTGACGTATGCGTTCGTGCTCATGCTGGCTCAGCAGAGCGGAGCGTCGCAGGCTGACACTCGATCGCGGGAGCCGTTTCTGGCCGTTCTGGTGGGGTTCGTGGTGATGGCCGCGGTGGCCGGCCAGGTTGGGACGGTGCCGACGGGCGCCGGCACCCCAG
>JANQGB010000104.1 GCA_028277545.1 Phycisphaerae bacterium
AAGCAGGAACGAACAGAGCTGGTCAGGTTCGTGCCCATGACCGGCGAAGCGCAGAACGGCGGTCGATAGCAGTTGCAGCTGCGGGACGACGAGGCTCACGCCCCACGCCGGTGGCCATGGCACGTCGCCCAGGCAGGGCTGAGACGCTCTTCGGCCAGCATCTTCGGCTTGAGGCACCATCCGCCGTCTCAATGACGCAAGCCCCTGGCCGCCCGACACCAGACTGCCGGGGATGCCACAGGCCGTCATGTTCCCAACTTAACGCTCCAGTTATGTTTTTACCGCCAGAGTGATTGCGCTAGGTATCAGCCCGCCGGCCGTGTACAATGAACGATTCCCGGGCACGCTCCGGCAGTTTCCGGACCCTGCCCCGGCGTAGCCGCGATCAGGTATCCCGGCATGCCCGGCCCCGCGCGCGGACGCTGACTCACAGGCGTTTCAGACAGGTGGCCGCCCGATAGTGGGATCGGCTCAACTCAGTACAGGAGGGGATGACATGCAGAACCGGTACAGCTTGCTCGCAGTCGTGGTGATTCTGTCCCTGGCCGGCGTGGCACCCGCTGCCACATTCGACCATGACTCCGATGGCGATGTGGACCTGGGTGACTACGCTCACTTCGGCGGCTGCATGACCCTGCCGGATATGCCCGCCTCACCGGGCTGCGCCGCTATTCACGACGACGACCTCGACGGTGACATAGACCTAGACGACTTCGGCGCATTCCAGCGCGCCTTCACCTGGGCTTCGCCCGAGGGAGCTTGCTGCTACGTGGACGGCGCCTGTTCAGAAGGCACCGCCTACACCTGCGGCGCCACCGGTGGAACGTACCAGGGCAACGACACCAGTTGCTCGCCAAATCCATGTCCCCAGCCGGTCGGGGCCTGCTGCTACGCCGACGGCTCCTGCGCCGTCGAGACCGAGGCTGACTGCCTGGCAGCCGGCGGGGCCTACGAGGGCGATGACACCGATTGCTCCCCCAACCCCTGCCCGCAACCGCTCGGGGCCTGCTGCTACGCCGACGGATCGTGCGCCGAGTCGACCGAGGCGGATTGCCTGGGCTCCGGTGGCACGTACGAGGGCGATGGGACGGACTGTTCGCCCAACCCGTGCCCACAGCCAACCGGTGCCTGCTGCTATGGCGACGGTTCCTGTGCGGAGGTCACCTCAGCCGATTGCACCGCTGGCGGCGGAGTCTATCAGGGCGACGACACCACGTGCACACCCAACCCCTGCCCCGACCCGACTGGCGCCTGCTGTGCGCCCGACGCATCCTGTTCAGTGACTACCGAGACCGACTGCACGGACCAGTACCAGGGCGACGGAACCACCTGCAGTCCCAACCCCTGCGAGCCCTACTGCCCCGAAGGAACCATCCTTATAGAGCTCTACACCGACGACTACGCTTCCGAGACCTCCTGGCAACTGGTGGATCAGTCGTCCGGCGGTGTCGTGGAATCGGGCGACGGATTCAGTGACTTCACCCTCTACACCTACGAGATATGCGTGCCCTACGCCGGGTGTTACGATTTCACCATCTTCGACTCCTACGGCGACGGCATCTGCTGTGGCTACGGCTCCGGGTACTACAACATCTACTATGAGGGCTCGCTGGTGGCCACCGGTGGCGAGTTCGGCTCGCAGGAGACAGTCTCCGATATCGGCGGCTGTATCTTCGAGGGCGCCTGCTGCTTCGACGACGGCAGTTGTACCGACGCCATGACCGAAGACACCTGCGGCAGTGCCGGCGGCGACTACCAGGGTGACTACACCGACTGCTCGCCTAACCCCTGCCCCCAGCCGGGTGCGTGCTGCCAGCCGGACGGCACTTGTGAAGAAACGCTGGAAGCGTCCTGCGCCGGCGCCTGGCAGGGTCCGGGCTCAGACTGTGCCCCGAGCCCGTGCTCAGAGTACGGCGCTTGCTGCGAGCCCGCCGACGGTTCGTGCACCTACCTGGAGGCGGCTGACTGCAACGGCGACTGGCAGGGCACGGGCACCGCCTGCGAACCCAACCTCTGCCCGCAGCCGCCCAGCGGTGCCTGCTGCCTGCCCGACGGCGCCTGCGCGGAAGGCCGGACGGAGGCCGAGTGCCTGGCGGCTAACGGCACCTACCAGGGCGACGATAGCACCTGCTCTGGCGTATCGTGTCCTCAGCCGGCTACACCGACCATGACCCAACTGGCCGGCAACTCGCTGGGTTCATACCCCTACTTCGAGTATGTCAAAGCCTTCAACGAGAACGCCACCGTCGAACTGGCCATCGATCCGACGCGCTACCCGGGCATCGTTGGCCGCACCGCCGACATCTACGTGGTACTGGCCAGGACCGAACTCCAGTGGGCGGCCGACCCCTCTCTGGTGGATGCCCGCGGCGGCCCGCAAACCGAGTCCTTCGTTGGCGGCAACATCCAGGCCAATACCGTCACTGTCATCGGCCCCTACGAGCTGAGCGCCGACGCCGGCCTCGGCCTGGGCGTGGGCTATGACGTCGTGGTCGACTTCGACCGTGACGGCCAGCTAACCAACGGCGATTACATCGACGGGCTGGGCACGGAAGCGGGCCTGTATATGGTACACGACACTACCCAGGCGGGGCCACTGTCTGTCACCGAGATCATCTACAGCGGCGGGTCCTGGCTGGGCCAGGACACCTACTACCCGACCAACATCGCATCCATGGGCCAGCTTCCGTTGATTGTCATCAGCCACGGGAACGGCCACAACTACCAGTGGTACGACCACATTGGCTATCACATGGCGTCCTACGGGTACATCGTGATGAGCCACCAGAACAACACCGGGCCCGGCATCGAGACGGCGTCCACCACCACCCTGAACAACACCGACTACATCATCGGCAACCAGGCTTCGATCGGCGGCGGGGTGCTCAACGGACACATCGATTCGCACCGCATCGTCTGGATCGGGCACAGCCGCGGCGGCGAGGGTATCACCCGGGCCTACGACCGCATCTACGATGGCTATACCCCCTCTCACTACTCCATCGACGACATCGTCCTGCTGAGCAGCATGCTGCCGGTTGATTTCCTCAAGACCAGCCAGTCCAACCCCCATGACGTGAATTACCACCTGTGGACCGCCTCGGGCGACAACGATGTGAACGGCTCGGCCGGCTGTGACCTGTGCCAGACCTACCACCTGCACGACCGGGCCACCAAATACCGGATGTCCACCACCGTGCAGGGCACCGGGCACGGAGACTTCCACGCCGCCAGTGGGTCTGTCTTCGCCGGTCCGTGCCACATCGAACCCAAGTCGGTGGTGCACGACATCATGAACGGCCTGTTCCTGCCCATGATCAAGTACTACGTCGAGGGCAACGTACCCGCCACCGACTACTTCTGGCGACAGTACGAGCACTTCCACCCCATCGGCGTGGACACCTCCGATACCTGTATCGTCGTCTCCAACGAGTACCGCAACGGCTCGGAGACCGGCAACTTCATGATCGACGACTACCAGACTAACACCTCGACCGGCACCAGCAGTTCCGGCGGATCCGTCACCTACAACGTGCAGAATCTCACCGAGGGCCGACTCGACGACAACAACAGCAGTTTCTCCTGGACCTCCAGTGACCCGTTCAACGGCGCCACGCAGGCATCGTCAGAGGGTTCGGACGACAGCCGCGGTGTCGTATTCGACTGGACCGGAAGCGACCGCTACTACGAATGGGGCATCATCGCCTCCAAGCGCGACTTCTCCGACGACCTCTACCTGTCATTCCGCGGGGCCCAGGGCACGCAACATCCCAACACCTTGGCGGTGTTCGGCGACCTGACCTTTAGCGTGACCCTGCG
>JANQGB010000122.1 GCA_028277545.1 Phycisphaerae bacterium
TGGCACGCCCCCATGCCGGCCCCGGACCATAGCGCACATAGGCGCCGGCCTCTGCCGGGCCGTCGGTCACCTCTGCCACGTCCTTCAGGAAGAGCGGCCGGCCCTGTGAGACGCCAATCACCAGGTCGCGGACCTCCTCGGCGGAGGACAGGGCCCCCTCTGTTTCGACCGCCTGGCGCCGATCGAGCCGGTCGAACGCACCGGCTTCGAGAGTCACGTTGGCGGCCTGCAAGGCCTCCTCTATCTCCAGCAAGGAAACCGAGTAGGCCGCCAGCCGATCGGCATCCGGCTCGATCCGCAACTGTCGCGGACGACCGCCCACCACGCTCAGGCGCGAGATGTCCGGGATCACCGCCAGCCGTTCGCTCAGCTCCTCCGCCACACGCCGCAGGCGGTGATCGTCGGCGCCGCGGCCGGTCAGCGTCAGCGTGACCACCGGTACGTCGTCGATCTCGATAGGCTTGACCACCCAGCCGGTGACCCCTTTCGGCACGATGTCGCGGTTCTGCTCGATCCTGTTGTAGAGCTTGACCAGGCTGTCCTCACGGTCCTCGCCCACGTAGAACCGGACCGTGACAATGGCCTGCCCGGGTTTGGACATGGAGTACACGTGCTCCACGCCATCGACTTGAAACAGCAGCTTCTCGAGCGGCGTGGCCACGAGCTGTTCGACCTCACCTGCCGAGCGCCCCGGGAAGTTGACCAGGACGTCCGCCAGTGGAACCACGATCTGCGGTTCTTCCTCGCGCGGCGTCAACATCAAGGCCACGCCACCCGCCACCAGCGACAGCAGAATCAGCACAATCGACAGGTTCGATTGCAGAAACTTGTTGACGATGGCGATGGTGACGCCCCGTTCGCCGTCATCCACCATGGCCGACCTCACCTGATACAGGGACCGCCTCTGTCAGCAGCACACGCTCACCGGCCCGCAGTCCGCTGAGCACCTCGACCGTATCCTTAGCCACCGCTTGTCCCAGGCGAACCAGGCGCCGCCGGACGTCGTCGCCCTCAAGAACCTGCACCAGGTCGAGTTGCCCCACGCGCCGAATCGCCGAGACCGGCACGCATATCGCCTGGCGACTCTCCAGCGGAACGCGCAGTCGCCCGAACATCCCCGGATAGACGCCCGGCGGACAGGGGCCGGTTACCTTGACCTCGAACGAGCGACTGGCCGATTCCGCCCGCGGTACAATCTCCGACACGGCAGCCCGGCAGATGTACTCCGGCAGGTCCAGCTTCACCTCGACCTGCTGGCCTATCTCCAACCGCTGCCGCAACGACTCGCGGACCGTAGCCACCAGTTGCATGCGGGTCGGATCGTACAGCGTGACCATCGGCTGTCCGGGAGTGACGATGTCGCCGCTGTCGACCAGCTTGTCCACGACTCGCCCGTCTACCGGAGACCTGATGACGGCGTAGGTCAGGATTGTCTCCGCCTCCCGCCGGTCTTCGACCGCCCGGGCATGCTCCGCCTCAGCCACACGCAGGGCGTTACTCGCTGTCGTCAGCTCGAAGGCAGAAGCGCTACCGTCCTCCGCCAGGGGCACCAGCCGCTGGTATTCGGCGCGGGCCTGATCGGAGGTGGCTCGCGCCGCCTCGGCCCGCGCCGTGGCCTTCTCCAGTCGGGCTCGCAGATCTCGATCGTCCAGCTCGATGAGGATGTCGCCACGCTGGACGTCCTTTCCGGCCTCCGCGTGCACGCGGACCACGGTAGCCAGCAGCCGGGCTCCGAGCGTGGTCTCGTGCACCGCCCGGACCGTGCCGACCGCCCATTCGCCACTGGCGACGTCTCGTACCTCGACCTCGACACTGGGCTGGGCCGGCCCCGGCCGTCCGCGAACGGCGCCCGGCGTGCCAGCGGCATCCACTTTGGAATGGAACGCGCCACCCAGGATGAGCAGTAGCAGCACTACTGCGCCGACGGTGACAGGCGCGGCTACCAGCCACACCCACTTGACTCGCTTGGTCTTCATCAGCAGACACTCCGCCGCAGGAAGCCACCAGACTGCGCCGCCGGACAACCCTCATGGTCGCACCGACGTCCTGCCGCTACAGTCAGCGACCCAGCCAATACACGGGGCCGCCACCGCATTGACCACCTCGCCCACACAGGCGACCGCACCAAGAATGAGGCCGCTAAAAGGGCCGCTACTACTTGGAGCTCGATACACCCCACGAGGTTACAATTTCTGGTGCAGCCGGTTACTGTCCGGCGACAGTCCAACTACCTACGCCAGATGGCTCCGGATACACGAAATCACATTGAGTGCATTGGGATCCTTCACGTGGTAGTACATGCTCTTGCCGTCGCGGTCGCTTCGCAGAATGCCGTGCGCCTTCATCGTGTTGAGATGCTGGCTACAGGCATTGGGGGCGATTCCGATGGCCAGCGCCAGCTCCCCCACCGTAAGCTTCTTCTCTGAAAGAAGTTCCACGATCCGCAGGCGATGGGGATGTCCCAACACCCGCAGCGTGGCCCCCACCCTGTTCAGGACCTCCGCGGGGATCGGCTTGTTTGCGCACTCGTCCATCTCAACTGTCATTATATCACAACATCATGATGTGTCAAGAAGAAGATACGAAATCCGGGCAGACTCGCTTCGCGGCGACAGGTGGGCGGTGGTCCTAACCGGGTGGAGACGGCGCCAGCGCCTGGCTCACCAGGGCGACCGCCACGCTCACGGCAATCAACGCCAGGAAGATGAGAACGCCAAGGGCGATGTGTCGGCCGCTGCGTGGCATGGACACTCGATAGGTAGCCGAGAACTGACTGCCAAGCTCGGCCCCGCACTGCGGACATTGCTCGGCATAGTCCTGCAGTCTCTCGCCACACAGCGGGCACTCGAAGCGGAAGGATGCCTTGACAAGATCGTCCTGCGGAGTTGAGGCGTCCTGCTGCGAGTCTGGCGGGTCTTGGCCACGTGAGTCCATCCGCGCAGTGTACCCCGGGCTGGCCGACCGTCCACCGAATACCGAGGCTTTGCGGCACAATGCGGCCAGTCTGTGTAAATACGAGTCCGATTGGTTGCCATTTTTGACCGATGCATTAGACTGCCACGTTTTGCACACTGGGTGGACAGCACACCGATGAAGCTGACCGACATTCTCTCGTTCGATTGCGTACGAGTCCCCCTGCTCGCCGAGGAGAAGACGGCTGCCATCACCGAGCTGGTTGACGTGCTCTATGAGGCGGGCAAGGTGCAGGACCGAGACGGCGCCCTCAAGGCGGTTCTCGAACGGGAGCGGACCCGCTCGACCGGCATCGGTTACGGTCTGGCAGTTCCGCACGGTAAGTGCGGAGCCTGCCCCGAGTTGGCGATGTCAGTCGGCCGGCCGGGCAAGCCCATCGACTTCGAAAGCAAGGATGGAAAGGCCTGTAACATCATCTGCCTGCTGGCCTCTCCGCCCGATCAAACGGGTCCGCACATTCAGGCTCTGGCTCGCATCTCGCGCCCGATGCTCATGGAGAATTTTCGCCGAGACCTCGCCCAGGCAGCGGACGCCCAGGCGTTCTACGAGGTTATTCGCAACCACGAAGTCTGATTCACCACAGCCGGCGGGCTCAGGGAGTACCCTTATCTGGCGTGCCGGTCCAGGCAGCCCATCTGCTCCGAAACCGCGGCAGCGTCTGCACCGTGACCGTAGTCAGCGGGGCTTCGTACACGCGCCGGTGCACAATCTCCTGTTGAGCGGAGAGCATACAGGCCTGAAGGGCGGTGGTCACAATCTGGTGATAATCCGCCATCACGACGGCCGCGCATCTGCCGGAAGTCAGTAGTTTGTCGAAATCCGGGATCGGTCCGGGCAGAACCAGGGCGCAGCCTTCCGGCATCAATGGACGACCATCGTCCGCGGGCCCCACAGGCCAAGCCTCCAGCGTCACCCAGCCGTCGATGCCCGGGAATCGCGCCCCGGTTTCGCGAATCAGCCGGACTGCAGTGCCGGGATCGCCCGCGCAGTCCGCCTCCCGGAGCACCTCGAGCCACGGGTACCGCTTTAGCCGCTGACGGAAGCCGGCCAGGCGCGGACGCAACCCGGGGGGATTAGCGGCGGTGATCAATCCGAGCGTCCCCCGGT
>JANQGB010000123.1 GCA_028277545.1 Phycisphaerae bacterium
AGCGGGCAACTGAGCCAGTGCTGGACCCATGACGTGCTGATCAATGGCCAGCCAGTTGACAATTTCAGCGTCTTCGGCGCGACCTGGTCCAGGCATTGCACCACGATGTTGTTCACGCCCGGCTCCAGCGTAACCTGCCCGGACCAGGTCGCGCCGAAGACGCTGAAATTGTCAACTGGCTGGCCATTGATCAGCACGTCATGGGTCCAGCACTGGCTCAGTTGCCCGCTCAACGATACGACCGGGTTGGGGTCCGTGTAAGGACTCGCCGGGAGGTCGTCCACCGTCGTCTGCCAGACAATGCCACCACCATTGAGAAGATAATCCCGCCGGCTCGCCACCCAGTCCTTCATACCCTGTTTGTTCGTCGGGCCGCCGCCCTGCGGACCCTGCAGCGTCTGGAAAGCTACGTCAGGAACAGCGTCGATTCTGGCGTCCATCTCTTCCTGGGTGAAGAAGGTGTCGAGGGCCTCGCAGAGCGATCCGACGAATCGACCTGCGAAGGCGTTGTGCTTCAGGAAGTTGTCCACGGCGGGCTGCCAGTGGTTGCTCCAGATGGACTGGTTGGGGCCCTGCCACTGGTTGGCGAAGAAGGCGTCCATGTCCCAGGTGGTAAAGGTTGCCAAGTCCGTGCCCGGCTCGAAGTACAGGAAGTAGTCGTCCCCGGAGTTGAAGTAGATCCCGCCTTCCGTGTTCCATATCAGGCGGTGCAGCCCGAACCAGCGTCCCCACTGCGCCGCATCGACATAATCCTCGATATTGTCGGCGTACCACCCATCGTAGTTGTCCTCGGTGCAGAGCACGCCGCCGTCACTCGAACTGCAGTTCAGCGCGTCACACAGGTTGATCAGATCGGTGCCAATGGGTGCATCGGGCGCGTCCTGGTTGGTGATTCGCTGGTACCCGTTCCGGCCGGTGACATCCACCTCGTAAGCGGCCGGGTCTGATCCCTCCCATCGAAGCGTGGCATCGTTCCTGCCGCGGTACATGTTGCCACCCGAGGTGGGAACACAACTCTCACCCCCGGAGCAATCCGTATCGAAGGTGCACGGAGACCGGCTGCCGTCACAGATATCCGGATATCGCGTGGGTACGACGTCTCCTCCCTGGGAGTCGACGAAGTCATCGTCCACCCGTTCGATATTGGCGTAGGAGTAGTCCTGGTGCGTGGTCGCGCCGCCGGTGGTGTGACTCAGCGGGTTGGTGTTCAGCCGGACGAGCTGCATCCTGGAAGCCGGATCGCCTAGCTCATCGAACATGTCGAAGCCCAGCATCTGCCGGGCCGGTTGCTGCCCCATCAGCAGCAGCCGCCGCACCTCGAAACCCATCTCCGACTGCAGCGGCTGTTCCGCCGGAAAACTGATGTGGAAGGAGGGCGGGTCCTGGGTCAGACTGCTCTGACCGCGGTAACGCTCGAGAACGTTGTAGAATATCTCGCAGTCGCCGGCGGCGTCGCACTGCAGGAAGGTGGCGTCGTACTCCGTCTTGGTGCGCACGCCCTGCAAGTAGCGCGTTCGCGCCGTCGTGATCAGGTGATAGTGCGGCAGGTCGGTGTACGGCGCATCGTCCGAGAACTTACAGAGGTAGGTCTGTGACGGATGCTGGCTCTCGAAGAGTGTATCATGACCCGCCGGCGCGGCAGAGACGCTCACCCCATCGTCGGCCCGGATTGTGAAGTCGAGCCGTTGCCCATCGTCCAGGCCGGGTACGATCGCCCCGTACACGTTATCGCCGGCCGCCCCGTCTCCGCTGAAGCCGTCGTCGAGCACCAGGACGGAGTTGTATGCCAGAGTAGGATTCTCGTCCTGCCGGTAGTAGAGCGTGACCGTTGGACTGGCGGAATCGTCGATAACCGTGGCGGTGACTCGCAAGTCCTGGAAGGATGCCGGAATCGGCGGGTCGTGCAGCGTGCCGAAAATAATCGGCGCAGGCGCTGCCTGGTAGCCGCTGTTCTGGGCGCCGGGTGTTCCGTGATCCGCCCCGGACGCCGACCAGGTCGGCCCGTACTCGTTCGGCAGGGTCGGGCTCAGCAACTCCGACGAGGGTCCGTCGCCGTCCGACTCGCCGGGCCAGGATCCGCCGTCCGAGTACTCCACCACGTCGAGCATGTTGCCGTCCGCGTCCGACAGGGCAATGCGCTCGCCGCTGTTGGACAGTCGGCCGGCGCTCCACTCCAGCGCGCCGGCGTACCCGGTCAGCGTATGCAGGAGAGCCGCATCGAAGGCAATGACCAGGTATTCGCCAGCTCCCAGCATGGTCCCCGGCGCGAAGGCCAGGTCGACGCCGTCAGAGACGAACCAGCCGTCCAGATCCACCTCGCTGGCGCCCGCGTTATAAAACTCGATGAACTCGGCGTCGGCGTCAGGATCGGCGGGGTGGTAATGAATTTCGTTAATGACAATCGTCCGACCGACCGACACGGTCCACGAGTCGCCCAGGAACGGGAGGCCCCCGCCCATGATGGAACCCGGTGCCAGGGAGATAGTGACTGAGCCGGTAGCCGGCGGGGCGTAGCCCGAGAACGTGTAGGTGTCCGCCGGGCCGGTGGCCGGCACTACAGCGGTCGCCGGACTCCCGGCCACGCCCAGGTCTCCGGCTGTCACTCCAGTCACCTCGGTGCTGAAGACTACCGTGAC
>JANQGB010000183.1 GCA_028277545.1 Phycisphaerae bacterium
GAGAAGGCGGCCACGGTCGGCCGACGCCGGTGGGGCGTGGTTTGGCGATTCGCGGCCGCGGGCGCTGCCGTGGCGGCCGTGTTGCTGATTGCCTTCCAACTTGGCTCACTGCGATACGCGCCCACCGGCGAGATGGTGGCCGTGGCGGCCAAGGCGCCGGCCTTGCTCGCCGAGGAGGAACAGGATTCTATCGGGCGCGCCGTTGCCGATGCTGGGGATCGGCCAGAAATTCGCAGGAAACGTGGCATCGAAGTGGGAGTGCCCGTCCTGAGTGAGGCTGTACAACAGCAACTCAACGCGCTGGGCTATGCAGACGCAAACGGCGCGACAGCGAAGGCTCCGGAACAGTTGGAGCGGTTCGGCCGATACGCAGTAGGCGATGTCATTGTCGGTCAGCCTTTCGTCTCGCCAAGCGCGGATCAGGCAGCCGCCAACGGCCAAGCCGGCATGTTCGACTTCGAGAACCTGGACAGCATCAGCCTCGGCTACCAGGTGCCCTTTGGCCTAGGGGATACGCGCGCCTCCCGGCGGGGATTCGCCGCCTCGAAGGCCGACGACGAACGGGAAGTCACCGCGAACGCGAAGCCCGTCATGCGTGCTCCGCCAGAGGCGCCGGCGATTCTGGGTGCAGAAGTTCTTCGCGGCGCACGGGCAGTAACCGCTGGCGATGAGTCGCGGTGGGGGGATGGCACCGCAACCGACGAGAAGTACATCGGCTACTCACTTGGCTCCGAGCGACTGCAACGGGGCTGGGAGGCGGCTGGCCCCGATAGGCTCGGCGAAGAGAGCTTCGCAGTAGAGCTCGAGTACGGACCAGCAAACCCGACGCGCACGGGGGTAGAGCCGCAGGCACCCGGTCAGGAGGGAGTGCCGGTCGATGCCGCCGGCGCCGAGGACGCACCGGCCGAACCTATCGCCCAGAAGGCGGTGGCATCGCCGCCGCAGCCGCGACCCAGGGTCATCAAGACCGGGCAACTGGCTGTTGAGGTGGATGACTACGAGTCGGCAGTCGCGCGGGTCGAGGGCATTGTCAGGCAGCATGGCGCGTTTATCGCCAACGGCTCCACCCAGGAGACCAGCGGAGGGGCACTGCTGGGACAAATCGTCATCCGTGTTCACCCGGAAGGATTCGAGGCCTTGTTCGCCGCGCTCAAAAGTGTCGGTCGAATCGAGTCGGAGAACGCCAAGGCGGCCGACGTGACCGCCGAGTATGTGGACCTGGAAGCTCGCATCGCCAGCCTGCAGATTACCGAGGCCCGGTTGCAGGAGCTGGTCAAGAGCAAGTCGTTCATTGACAAGATATCGGCCCTGCTGGAGGTCGAGCGGGAGCTCACCCGCGTAAGGTCGCAGATCGAGCAGTACCAGGGTCAACTGAGGGTGATGGCCGACCGGATCGCGATGTCCACCATCACTATGACCCTGCGCGAGCCGGCCCGGACGGTGCCGTCGGCGTCGATGTCGGTCGAGGTGCCAGTGCTTGAAGAGGCCGCTGACGCACTGGGGTCAGCGCTGACCACGCTCGGTGGGCGGCTCACTTCCGGCAAGACCTCCAAGCGCGACGACGGTACACTCAAAGGCGATTACCAGTTGCAAGTCAGCCTGGCCCGGTTTGGCGAGTTGCTCGACGCGGTAGACGGTATGGGCCGTGTCGAACAGCGGAAAGTCAAGGATCGTCAGTTTGGTGATGCTGACGCGCCCTGGGCACAGCGGGTCCAGTGCCAATTGGCCCTGGTGTTATACGAGCGAGCCCAGTCGCTGCCCGCTGGGACGGTGCGGATCGAGGTGGAAGCGGTCGCTCCCGCGGTCGAGAAGCTCGACGACGTGCTGACGGCCAGCGGCGGGGCGGTGGCCTCCAGTTCCACCACCCGACGGGATGACGGTTCGCAAGTTGGTGAACTCAAGCTCCGCGTACCGGCTGGCCGATTCGGCGAGTTGATTAGCGGGTTGGACACGCTGGGGCGGATAACCGCCAGGCAGGTGGCCGGCGAGTCCGGTCGGATCGTCGGTGGGGCCGCCAGCGTGCCTTGCGAGGTCTCGCTTACCCTGGCGGAGCGGCCGCGCGAAGTGCCGACCGGCCACATGTCGGTCGAGGTTGACGACTTCGGGCCTGCCCGCGCGGCGCTGAGTTCGCTGGTCGCGGAGAAGGGCGTGCAGGTGCTCGCCTCGGCCAGTAACCAGCGGACCGACGGAACCTGGGTCGGC
>JANQGB010000261.1 GCA_028277545.1 Phycisphaerae bacterium
GCATCGCCGGCTTCAAGGCCTTCATGGATGGATCGCTGGGCAGCCAGACGGCCTACATGGCCGAGCCGTTCAGTAACGCTACGCCGGCCAGTAAGTACCCGCGCGGGCTTCGATCCAAGTGGGCCGCAGACTGGTCCAGGTTTGTGGAGCAACTGACTTGGGCCCACCAGCAGGGCGCCCGGCTGGCGGTGCACGCCATCGGCGATCAGGCAGTCCACGATCTGCTGGATGTCTTCGAGGCGCTTGATGGCACACAGCAGCGGCGGCACCGGGTCGAGCACGCCCAGCACCTGTTGGCCGACGACGTCGCCCGATTTCGCGAGCTCGGAGTCATCGCCTCCATGCAGCCGGTGCACAAGCTGGATGACGGCCCCTGGGCGGAGAGCGCCATTGGCCCCGAGCGAATCCAGACCATGTATGCCTGGGGCAGCCTGTTGCGCTCAGGGGCGGCGGTCTGCTTCGGCAGTGACACACCAGTGGCAACCATGAATCCCTTTGCCGGTATGGCCCAGGCGGTGACCGGCAGAATGCCCGACGGCGCAGTCTGCGCCCCGGCGCAAAACATCACGCTGGAGCAGGCCTTGCGGTGTTACACGGTATCGCCGCCGTATGCCATGCTTCGCGAACAGGACCTGGGCACGATCGAGCCTGGGAAACTGGCCGATCTGGCAATTCTGGAGCGGGATATTCTCAGCCTGGAGGTGGACGAGATACACGAGACCTACGCCCATGTGACCATCGTCGGCGGGCGAGTTGTCTGGTCTGGTCGGGAGATGTAGGGGCCGTTGCGCTGGCCTGAGGCGCTGGAGCGGGCATGCCGGCGCTAGGCCCGGCATTTATGCCGGGTTAAGGAGTCACGGCTCAGTCGATTCGACCCCGGTACAGCGCGGTCCTCGATGGTGGTCTTTAGACATAGGACGCAGAACGCCGCGAGCGATGAAGTCTGTCACCCGTTGACATGGTCCACCGAGCGGACCCTACCTTTGGCTAGCCAACACGACCCTATCGGCAAGTGCCATCGGGTTGACCGGATGCGACATTGGGTATGACCAGAAACGTACTACCGAGAACCATGGGACTGTGGGGTGGGGCGGCCATCATGGTGGGCGTCATGATCGGCAGCGGCATATATCGCACGCCGACCACCATCGCCGGAGAGATGGGCAGCCCGCTGCTCATCCTGGCCATGTGGATGCTGGGCGGAGGGATCTGCCTGTTAGGCGCTTTGACCTATGCCGAATTGGGCACCATGTTTCCCAAGTCCGGCGGCATCTATGTATTTCTGCACGAAGGTTTCGGCCCCCGCGTGGCCTTTGTCTTCGGCTGGACCTACCTGCTCATCACCCAGCCGATGGCTGTGGCCGGCATCGCTACGGTGTTCTCCGAGCACGTCAACGTCCTGCTGGGTACAAACGTGGACCAGCGCATAATCACCTGCCTGGCGATCGTCCTGCTGACCTGGCTGAACGTTACCGGGATGAAGCGCAGCGCCGGAGTTGCCGTGGTCCTGACCGGAATCAAGGCGGCTGCCCTGGCGGCCATTGTTGTGGTCGCCTTGGTGCTCACCAAGGGAGAGGGGGCCAACTTCACCGGCGAGCCCGCGCCTCGACCGTTGTTCCTGGCGCTCGCCCCGGTTCTGGCGGCCATCATGTGGACTTACGACGGCTGGAGTGACACGGTGGCGGTGGCCGAGGAGATACACGAGCCCCAGAAGTGGATCCTTCGTATCTTCCTGCTCGGCATCGTCGGAACGACCGGGCTGTACTTGGCGGTCAACGCTGTCTACATCTGGCTGATCCCGCTGCACGAGATGCGGGAGACGGCCACCGTGGCCCCGGTGATCATGGAGAGGCTGGTCGGCCCGGTTGGCGAGAAGGTGGTCACCGTGCTGATCGCGGTCTCGACCTTGGGGGCGGCGCATGCCTCGATCATCGTGGGGTCCAGGGTGATCTTCGCCCAGGCCCGCGACCGCCTGCTCTTCGCCTTTCCAAGCCGCGTTCATTCCCAATACCGCACACCCTACATTGCCTTGTGGGTGCAGGCGCTGCTGGCTTGTCTGGCGACCATCTTTCTCGTCCACTTTGAGGCTTTGATGGGTGGCTTCGTTTTCACCATGTGGATCTTCTACGGTCTGTCCGCGGCCACGATCATTGTTCTGCGGTTTCGCCAACCCGAAGCCCGCCGTCCCTACCGCTGCTGGGGATACCCGATTGTGCCGGTGGCCTTCGTCGCGGCGGCCGCGGGCATGACCGCCCTGTCGATTCTGGAGTCGCCGCAGGATACGCTCGTGTGGCTGGCGGTTCTGCTGGCGGGTCTGCCGGCCTACTCACTCTGGCGAAGGTTCACCGTGCCGGCGGATACGGCGGATTAGTGCCGCTGCTGCCCGTCTTGGCACTGCGTCTTGCCTGCCGTATAGTCTGTGCTCGTTCGAGCCGCACACGGAGTACATCTTCCATGGACAACTGTACACGACGTCACCCCAGTGACAGCCGGCGACTCGCCAGAGGCGGCGCCCTGGTGATTCTGTTGATCGTAGGATGCAGCAGTGCCACCGTCGAGATCGGCCGTGCCGAGAGTACAGGGGCTGCTGGCACAAATCAGGCTGACAGCGTTCTTGCGCTTCCGGGTCCGATGGACCACAAGGTCCCCGAGCCGGAGTCAATACTAGGGCACGCCATCGGCGACGCGGCTGTTCGCTATGACGTGTTGGTGCGCTACCTGAACGCGCTGGCCGACTCGTCGCCGCTGGTGGCGTTGACACCGTACGCCCGGTCTCACGAGGATCGCGAGCTCTACTACCTCACTATCACCAGCGAGACGAATCACGCCCGGCTGGCAGCCATCCAGGCCGACAACGCCACGTTGGCGGACCCGCGAACGCTCTCGGGCGCCGACCAGGCCCGGCGAATAGTGGACACCCTGCCCGGTATCGCGTGGCTGTCCTACTCGATCCATGGCGACGAGCTGTCCAGTACCGATGCAGCGGTGCAGGTTGCCTTTCATCTCGCTGCCGGCATGGACGATGCCACCAAGGCGCTTCGTGAGCAGTTGGTCATTCATATCGATCCGTTGATGAACCCCGACGGCCGCGAGCGATTCCTCAGTCACCTTCAACAGTTGACCGGCAAGGTGGCCAACTCGGACTATCAGGCCATGCAGCACTCCGGACTCTGGTCCGCCGGGCGGGGTAATCACTACCTGTTCGACCTGAACCGTGATTGGCTGATGCAGGTCCACCCTGAGACGCGAGGTCGTGCCGCGGTGATTCGTTCCTGGAACCCTCACCTGCTGGTCGACTCGCACGAGATGGGCTCGCTGGATACCTACCTGTTCGACCCGCCGCGCGAGCCGCTCAACGTGCACATGTCCGAGCACAACATGAAGTGGCGCCGGCGGTTCTCCGCCGACCATGCCGAGGCCTTTAACCGGCACGGCTGGAGCTACTACACCAAGGAATGGCACGAGGAGTGGTACCCGGGCTACACCAACGCCTGGGCGGGGCTTCTGGGGGCGGTGGGCCTGCTGTACGAACAGGCCGGCGTTCACGCCGCGTCGGTCAAGCAGGCTACCGGACACGAAGTGACCTACCGTGACGCGGTCCGCCATCAGGTGGTCAGCACTATGGCCAACCTGCAGACGCTGGCGGACAACCGTCGTGAAGTGATCGCCGACTTTCTGGCCGACCGGCAGTGGGCGGTGTCTGATGCTGGCCCGTTCAGCGAGACCTTCCTGCTGCCGCCGCCCGCCGATCGCACCCGCTTCAACCGGCTGGTCGATCTGCTGCACCGCCAGGGAATCGAGACGACCACGGCGGGCGCGTCGTTTGAGGTCCGCAACGTTGTCGATGTCTGGCGTGAGCGCGCGGCGGCCCGAGACTTTCCGGCGGGTACCCTGGTTGTTCGGTCCAGCCAGCCACACCGCCGCCTGCTGCACGCCATGTGTGCCTTCGACCCCCACATGTCGGAGCAATCGCTGGTCGAGGAGCGCAAAGAGCTCGAGAGCCGCCGCGGCACCCGGATCTACGATGTGACCGCCTGGAACCTGCCCATGGCTTATGGCCTGGAAGCATTCTGGGCAGAGGGCGTGCCAGAGGTGGCGCCGAGTTCCCGGCAGCCCCTGCCGCATGATGGCACCATACCCGCGGCGGGCGACGTGCCGAAGTACGGCTACATCATCGACGGTGGTAACCATGACGTCTACCGGGCGCTGGTCCGGCTGTTGGATCGCGACTGCAAGCCACGCGTAGCCACCAAGCCCTTTACGATCGCCGGCCGGAAATTCGCAGCCGGCGCGGTTCTGTTGCGCAGGCACGAGAATCCCGATGCCTTGCCTTCCATGCTGCAAGCTGACGCCGGCGACCTGACGCTTGCCGTTCATCCCCTGGACACCGCGCTCAGCGACAAGGGCCCCGATCTCGGCGGCAAGCGCTTTCGCCTGCTGCAGGCCCCGCGCGTGGCGATTGCCTCGCAGTGGCCGGTTTCGTCCACGTCGTTCGGAGCGACGTGGCATCTGCTCGACGAACGTCTCGGCCTGCGAGCCTCCCCCATTAACGTGCAACGCCTGAGCAGGATCGACCTGCGCAGGTACAACGTTCTGGTGCTGCCCAACACCTGGCAAGCGGAGTTCCTGCGTGCCGTGATAGGCGAGCCGGTGGTGCGAAAGATAAAGGCCTGGGTGGAGGCGGGGGGGACGCTGATCGCCATGGGCGGTTCAGCCGCGTTTGTGGCCGGCAAGGGCCGCGGACTGTCGGCGGTTCGACTCCGCAGAGACGCGCTCGGCGAGTTGGCCATCTACGAAGAGGCTGTGCAGCGCGAGCGGCAGGCCCGCAGCATCAAGATCGATGCCGCCAGCGTGTGGGGTACGACTCCGCCGACAACCTCCCCGAGCGAACTACCAGCCGTGGCCCCCAACGAAAAGCACGGACCAGGCTCCAACCCCGCGTCAGACCTCCCTGCGCTGGAGCGAGCCGACGAATGGTTGCGCGTGTTCCGGCCGCGGGGGGCTATAGGGGCCGCAACACTGGACCCGGCTCACTGGCTAACCTTCGGCCTCGGAGAGAAATTGCCCGTCTTGCTCGGCGGAAGCTACGCCTATCTCTCCAGGCACCCGGTGGCCACACCTGCCCGACTGATGGATGAACACCACATTCGGCTGAGCGGACTGATGTGGCCCGAAGCCAGAAGTAGACTGGCGGGCAGCGCCTACGCTACGGTCGAGCGCGTGGGGTCCGGGCAGGTCATCCTCTTCGCCACCGATCCATTCTTCCGCGGATACTTCGAGGGCAGCGGGCGGCTGCTCCTCAACGCTATGATCCTAGGGCCGGGCCTGGGCGCTTCTACACCGATTCCCTGGTAACACCGATCTGCTGCGCGAATCGACAACCGCCGCGCCCTCTGGCGTCGCTGGCTGCCTTTGAGTAAGTTCGCGGGAAGGAGGTCTGCATATGAAAGATCGAGGTTTGGTGTCGGTGTCGGTGGCGGTTGGCGTGGTGGTTCTGGCCTTGTCCGGTTCCATGGTCCGGGCCCAGACGGTTCAAGGCGTGGTGTTCGAGGATCTCAACGGCAACGCCCAACGTGACGCCGGAGAACCGGGCCTGCCCGGCGTGGTGGTCTCCAATCAGGAGCAGGTGGTCGTCAGCGATGCTGAAGGACGCTACACACTTCCGGTGAGCGACGACACCATTATCTTTGTCAGTAAGCCGCCCGGCTACATGGTGCCTCTGAACAGATACAGGTTGCCGAGGTTCTTCTACATCCACAAACCGGCTGGTTCGCCCAAGCTGCACTACGCCGGTGTTGCTCCGACCGGCCCTCTCCCTGAATCCGTGGACTTCCCGTTGCGGTCAACGCCAGAGCCCGACCGGTTCTCGATCATTGCCCTGGGCGATCCGCAGCCGGAGACGATGCAGGAGGTGCAGTACATTCGCGACGACGTGCTGACCGAGCTGGTCGGCACGGAGGCCGCCTTCGGGGTGACGCTGGGCGACATCATGGGCAACATGCTGAACCTGTATAACGGCTACAACGACGCCGTCTCCCAGGTGGGCATCCCGTTCTACAACATAATCGGGAACCACGACCTCAATTTCGACGCTCCCGACGACCGCATGTCGGACGAGACGTTTCACCTGCACTTCGGCCCGAACTACTACTCCTGGAATTACGGCCAGGTTCACTTCGTGGCCCTGGACGACGTCGAGTGGATGGGTGCCGGCCGGGGGGGTGGCAACTACCGCGGGGCGTTCGGCGAGCGCCAGCTTCGTTGGCTGGCCGGCGACTTGGCACAAGTACCCGCCGACCGGCTGGTGGCCCTGATGATGCACATCCCGATCAGCACGCAGCACAGAAGTGGCTGTATCGACCGGGACAAGCTGTTTGAAGTGCTGGAGGGCAGGAGCAGGGTGCTGGTTCTCTCCGGCCACACCCATCTTCAGGAGCACAAGTTCTACGACGCCGAGGACGGCTGGACCGCGGCGGGTTCGCTGCACGAACTGAACTGCGCCACCGTATGCGGTTCGTGGTGGTCTGGCCCGAAGGACATTCGCGGCATTCCGGTGGCCGACAACTGCGACGGCGTGCCCAACGGGTATACCATCATCACCTTTGAGGGCAACGAGTACGTAACCGAGTACCGGGCGGCCGGGTACGACCGCGACTACCGCATGCGAATCTACCCGCCCGGCAGTACCGGCTTTGATGAGGCGGCCAAGCGGCGCCTGGTGGTCAACGTCTTCGACGGCAGCGACCGCTGCAAAGTCGAGTACAGCCTCGACCGCCAGCCGTTCCTGCCCATGCAACGCACTCCGCAGCGCGATCCGGTGGCCATTGCCTACCTGTCCGGCGTGCTGGACAGCGGCAAGCCCTGGGCCCGCCCCTTCGTCAGCCAGCACATCTGGTCGGTGGAACTTCCCGAGCCGCTCAGCCGCGCAACGCACGTAGTGACGATCCGGGTGACCGACCACTTCGACCGGGTCTACGAACAGTCGAAGATATTTGTGCCCTAGCAGCCGGGTATAGGCAGGTTGACAATATGTGGCACCGGCATCCGGTGGGCGAGTACGTGGCACTGGCATCTTGCCGTGTGCCCCATCCCTTGCACAGCAAGGGGTGGGGAATCTCGCCGTGCCTGCGACGCTGCCATTGTGCAAGGAATGTGGCACCGGCATCTTGACGTGTGCCCCATCCCTTGCACAGCAAGGGGTGGGGAATCTCATCGTTCCTGCGCAGCTACCGCGATCCAACGTATGTGGCACCGGCATCTTGCCGGTGCAAACACAGGCTGAAAGCCTGTGTTGCCCAGGGTGCCCAGGTAGGGTCCGCTTCGAGGACCTCTTCGACAGAACCGGGATCATAGATGTGACGCGACGTGTCCTTGATCTGGCATGACTGCCGGGCTAGCGCCAGCGGAGTAGGGTCCGCTTCGACTGCGGTCGTAAACGCCGGAAGATGGTCCGCAGAGCGGACCCTACACCGCGAATTGGCCCGGCGGCATATCAATCTACCTGGATGAACTTCTCCTTTTTGGCACCACAGATCGGGCAGCCGTCGGGCGGGGTGCCGAACTCAATGTGGCCGCAAACCGGGCAGAGGTAGAACTGCGTCTCGGTGAGATCCTCTCCCCGCTTGGCCGCTTCCAGGGCCTGGGCATAGAGCCTGGCGTGGACTGCCTCGGCGTCGACGGCGTAGGCGAACATCCGTTTGGCCTTGTGGTTCTCCGCCTGGGCCTGCTCGAGCATCGGGGGGTACATCTCTGTGTACTCGTAGGTCTCGCCGTCAATGGCCGACTGCAGATTGTCTGCCGTCGAGCCGACCTGACCTAGGGCGACCAGATGACCGTGGGCATGGATGGTCTCCGCCTCGGCCGTCGTACGGAATAGCCTGGCGATGTTGGGCAGGCCATCCTTCTCGGCCTGTTTGGCGAAGGATAGATACTTGCGGTTGGCCTGGCTCTCTCCGGCAAAGGCCTCCTTTAGATGATCTTCTGTGCTGGGCATGTCGTTTCTCCTAGGGTACAGGTTCGTTCGATCCCGCACTCTTACCCGACCGGGCGTCAGCGGGCAAATCGCCACAGCCCCGCCTGGCGGGCGGCGTCGTAGGCTGCTTCCATTTCTGCCCGGCTGGGGCAACGGTTGATCTCCTCGTAGGCCACGGAACCCGCCCCGGCGCCAACCTCGGCGATGCGGCCCACCCGGTACTCAGGCCGGTATTGGCCCATGATATTGACGAAAGTATCCGGCGAGATCTCGTCTGCCAGCCACCGGAATATGCGCCGGCTGTCGTCGATTTGCCCCGGCATCACCAGGTGACGGATCAGCACTCCGCGGCAGGCGACGCCATCGGGAGTGCAGCGCAACACGCCTGCTTGCCGGTGCATCTCGCGGATGGCCTCGCGAGCCCGGTCGGGATAGTCCTTGGCCTTGCACAGGCGCTTGGCCAGGTCGGCGGAGAAGAACTTGAAGTCCGGCATGTAGATGTCGATCAGCCCGTCCATCAGTTCGAGCGACGGGAGGGCGTCATAGGCGCTGGTGTTGTAGACGATCGGCAGCGTCAGGCCGGCGTCAATAGCCAGAGCCAGCGACTCGACCACCTGCGGCACGACGTGTTCCGGCGTTACGAAGTTGATGTTGTGGCAGCCGTACTCTTGCAGCGCGAGCATCAGGTCGGCCAGGGCGGCGGCGTCCGTCTCCTGGCCGCTGACCTGCTGGGAGATGTCCCAGTTCTGGCAGAACACACAACGCAGATTGCACATGGAGAAGAAGATGGTGCCCGACCCGCGCGTGCCGCGGAGACAGTCCTCCTCGCCCAGATGTGGGAAGGCGGAATTCACACGCGCATACCGGCCGGTGTGGCAGACCTTCACTTCGTTAGCCAGTCGATTCACCTTGCAGTTCCGCGGGCACGCGCAGCAACACCTCAGCTCGGCCAGGGCCCTATCCACGCGCTCGGCCATCGACTCCCTTACCTGCGGAGCCAGGTAGACAGGTTCGACTGACTGCATGACGA
>JANQGB010000269.1 GCA_028277545.1 Phycisphaerae bacterium
AACGCAGCTCATTTGCCTGCGAAAGAAGCGCTTCGGCCGCTGAGTCGCCACACCTCTTGCTTGCAGCAGCTTGGCACTCCTATTGCAGAGGTACGGTCAAGCCCTTCGGACGCGCTGGGCGACTGCCCCGCCGCCCAAAGAGGGTTTACCGACGTAACCATCGGCTAAAACAACGCTTATTCCATGAACCTCGCTGTGGAATGCATGCCGGCGCATGGCCGTAAATGACACAACCGTCGTTTGGCCGTCAGCGAGAGGCATATTTGTAGGACCATTGTTCGCTGGGGACATGAATGCTGCCCGAAACCGAAAGCCGTGAGCCAGTCGCCAGACAAGAGATCGAGCTGGACGCACTACGGAAGATGGGACGGGCGCTTCAACGCTATGCCGGGCAGCGTCAAGTTCTTGTTGAGGTACTTCGAGTGCTTGAAGAGCTGCCGTGGTTCACGCGCACCACGGTCATGCTTCTCAGTCCGGACGGCAAGGAGCTCGTGGTGGACGCCGTCCATGACCAGCACGTGGCGCGCACGGATGCCAGGTACCCGCGAGGCGAGGGCCTCACCGGACGAGTCCTGCAGACGGGCGAGGCGATCGCCATCGCCCGTATCAGCGAGGAGCCCGGCTTCCGCGGCCGGGTCCATGACCGGTGCGGCGGGGTCCGCGAGGAATGTGGCTTCATCTGCGTTCCCATCGTGCTGGGAGAGGAAGTCGTGGGAACCATCTCGGCGGACCTGCCCTGCCAAGTCCAGCCGCACTTCCAGGGCGTTCGGCGGTTTATGGGGGTCGTCTCGAGCCTCATTGCTCATGACGTCAAGCTCCGTCGGTACGCTCGCCAGCAGGCTCAGATTCTGGGAGACGAGAACCTCCGCCTGCGAGGCGAGCTGCGCGATCGCTACCGCCCCGACAACATCGTCGGCAACTCCCACGCCATGCAGGCCGTCTACCAGGCCATTCACCAGGTGGCCCCGGCCGAGGCGGCTGTGCTGATCCGGGGCGAGACCGGTACCGGCAAGGAGTTGGTCGCGTCCGCGATCCATTACAATAGCCCGCGCGCCAGCGGACCGTTCGTAAAGGTCAACTGCGCCGCCCTCAGCGAGAACCTGTTGGAAAGCGAGCTGTTCGGGCATGAGAAGGGCGCTTTCACAGGGGCTTTGGAGCGCCGAATCGGGCGAATTGAGCAAGCCAGTCGCGGGACTCTGCTGCTGGACGAGATTGGCGACTTCTCGCCGACGGTGCAGGTAAAGCTGTTGCGCGTCCTCCAGGAGCACGAATTCGAACGGGTCGGCAGCAATGAGACGCAAAAGGCCGACGTTCGGATTATCGCGGCCACCAACCGGGACTTGGAGGCTGACGTGGAGGTCGGCCGATTTCGTCAGGACCTGTATTACCGGATCAACGTGTTCCCCATCTATCTGCCGGCCCTGCGGGACCGGCGGGACGACATCCTGCTGCTGGCTGACCACTTCGTGGAGAAGTATGCACGGCGGATGGGCAAGGACGTACGGCGAATCAGCACCGAGGCGATCAACATGCTGGTGGCGTACCATTGGCCGGGCAACGTCCGTGAGCTGGAGAACTGCATCGAGCGGGCCGTCTTGGTGACCAACGACGAGGTCATTCACGGCTACGGTCTGCCTCCGACGCTCCAACTGCCGGCGGAGTCGTCCGTCCGCGGGCCGGGCAGCCTTCGAACACGAGTGCGGATCCTCGAGCGGGACATGATCGTGGACGCACTGAAACGGGCGGAGGGGAACATGGCCGCGGCGGGGCGCGAGCTGGGCATCACGCCCCGGATGATCCGCTACAAGATCAAGAACCTGGGGATCGACAACATCAGGGGGTTCCGGCGGCAGCCCCGCCGGTAGCCCGGGGGCTCGCCGCCCCCATCCACAGGATTTTCACTTCGCGGCGCTCTTGCCCGACTCGCGAGCTACATCCATTTCCCCACCCAGCGTAGAAGCTACAGCTATTTCCGTATTCGGAGACCGTCTGCTCTTGTCCACAGCGAGCGCAGCTCGGCGCCGAGGCGTCGGAGAGCCCGTGTTTCAGCAGTTTCGGCCAAGATCCGGTCCTCTTCTCCACGCCACAAGCGACTGGCACGCCACGTGCATACCGTTGGGCGGTTCGTTACCCCAAGGAGACCCAGCCATGACAGAGGCAGTGGCGACCAAGACTCGGAAGGTGGCCATCTACGGCAAAGGTGGCATCGGCAAGAGCACCACCACCCAGAACACCGTGGCGGCGCTGGCCGAGATGGGCAAGAAGGTGATGGTTGTCGGCTGCGACCCCAAGGCCGACTCGACGCGGTTGCTCCTGGGCGGTCTGAACCAGCAGACGGTGCTGGACACCCTTCGTGAGGAGGGCGAGGACGTGGACCTCCAGG
>JANQGB010000283.1 GCA_028277545.1 Phycisphaerae bacterium
CCAAGGCCTCGGCCACCGTGGCGGTCAAACGGGCGATCGTGTCATAGTGGTCAGCGCGGTCGCGAGCCTGAACACTGGCCCAAGTCGAGGCGGCGGCGCTGTTTCCAGCCTGCGGACCGTTGCTGGATGAGCCGCTGCTGAATCCTGTGGAGCTCCCGCTGGTCCCGGAGTCGCTACCCCTGACGGTAGTGTCGCCGTCAATCGGACGCGTTTCGGTCACGCCGCATCCGGACGAGTCGCCGCCGCCACGAGCTTCCTGGATGATCTCGTAGATGCTCCGGCCGTGAACGAGCTCCATGGCGTAGTAGTGAACGCCGTCGTGCTCCCCCTGCGCGAAGATAGGCACGATGTTGGTGTGGTGCAGCTTGGCCGCTGCCTGAGCCTCGCGCTGGAACCGCTGGACGGCCGTGCCGGTCAGATTCGCCGAACCGGCCAGCACCTTCAGGGCAACCACACGCTGCAACGAGATCTGCCACGCCTCGAAGACGAACCCCATGCCCCCGCGACCTATCTCGCGGCGGATCTCGAAGTCTCCGATGACCCGCCCGAGCAAGGACCGCGCCAGCTCGTCCCTGGGTGAGAGACGCTGATCAGAGTTGCTCTCTGCGTTGGGCATTCGCTATCTCGTAGTGCCGTGGAGCGCGGACTCACACGCCGCGCCATCGGTGGGTATAGACCTCGCCCTCGACCACGACCCTCCCACTATGTAAGACGTTTCGGCGCAGCTTTGGGGGCGAAAAAAGTCCCCAAAAAACCACAATAAACCGCGCGTCTCCCCTTCAGAATACAGGTTGCACCGAGTCGGGGGTGCGGTCAATGTGACAAACGCCAATTAATTATAATGCTCCAGGCTGGAGGCGCAGACCGGATACGCAACCGTCCTCCCTATGGGTTTATTCGGCGTTTTACCGCCAGTATTCTCAGGATTTCGGGTTGGAAGTGATATTAGGGAACTCCCCGGCCGCGTGACGCCGCCCGATTCCGACGTATCGCTCAACGATCGCGTGGTGCATCTGCCGGTCCGACTCAGAGGAATCGCGAACCACCTGGCCGGGCACACCCATGACCACCTTACCGGCCGGGATGACCGTGCCCGGAGGAACAACGGCTCCGGCCGCAATTACGCAGTCCGCCCCCACCTCGCAGTCGTCCAGAATGACCGCCCCGATTCCGACCAGAACGCGAGAGCCGACTCGCCGGCAGTGGACCACCGCCCGGTGCCCCACCACGACCTCATCCCCGAGGTCGAGGGGCACGCCTGTCTTGGTGTGGATGACGGCCCCGTCCTGGATGTTGCAGCGGCTGCCGATCCGGATGGAACTGACATCGCCACGGATCGTAACGTGGTGCATCACGGTGCACTGGTCACCCAGCACCACGTCGCCACCGACGTAAGCGGTGGGCGCGATGTAGACATCCTGGCCAACTGATCCTGCTGAGTTCATGGTCTCGGGCACGGTCATCTGCCAAGAGGCAAGCGCGGTTGTCGCCAGAGGTGACTGCGCCCGCAGGTGAGGGCCGCTCGATCGCTACTCATCGCCGTCTGGAGACTTGGCTGGCGGCGGCGCGGCGGCCGACTTCTCGCTATGTTTGTCGGTCTGCCCGGCGTCTGCTTTGTCGCCGCCCGCGGTGGGCTGCTGATCTGGTTTTCTGCGAATAGTCTCGGCCCGGTCCACCATGATCTTGGCCGCGACCACCTCCCGCGCGTCTCCGTGGCCTTTGACCCAGCCGCTGACCGTCACCCGCTCGCCCTCGCGGAGATCGCTGAGCGTTTCCAGGACGCCGTTGATGAATATCTCCGTGTCCGCAGTGACTTTGCCGGTGAGTTCAGTCTCGACCCCGTGCTTGTCGCTGTAGTACCGTAGCGTGACCTCAGAACTGGCCAGATCGATGCGCTTGATCGTACCCTCCAGAGGTCGATGCTTGGGCGGCTCCTCCTTCTCACTGCACCCCCCCGGCAACAACGTCAGAGCCAGTAGCGCCGATGTCGCCACGGTTCGTCCTGTCATACCAGATCCTGTCATGGCCACGCTCCTGTGCTCCTGGCGGGTGATCCGCATCCCCGGCGGCACCGGGTAGCTCGGGGCGACCCGCCTCTGCTCACCGCCGCGGGGGACTCTAAACGGGCCGTCTGGCATTATCAACGCCCTCGGCGCAGCCGGCCAGGTGGAGCCGCACGCCCCAGGGACCGATATCCAGAATGAGGACCTGGGCCGCACCCGGGTCGCAGACTGGATGCCGGTATGAACGATCAACGTGTCCTGGCAGTGATGTACCACTACGTGCGAGACCGTTGTGGTACACCGGAGGAGGGCATACGGGGCCTGGACACGGCCAGCTTCGCCCGGCAACTCGACCTGTTGTGCGCGCATCTAGAACCCGTCGGCTGGCCCAGGCTTCGGGCCTGGCAGCAGAAGGACGCATCCATCCCGGAAGCGTGCTTCTTGCTGACTTTCGATGACGGGCTGGCGGACCATGCCGAGGTGGTTGCGCCGATACTGGAGGCACGCGGCCTGACCGGCGTGTTCTTCGTATCAGGCGGAAGTCTGGAAACCGGGCGGATGCACGCAGCGCACCAGATCCACCTGCTGCAAACAGTGCTGGAAGAAGATGCATTGGCGACGGCCGTGTATGACTGGCTGGCGCGGAATGAATCCGCCGAAGACTGGCCGCAGGCTGTTGACCGCGAGGCCGCCCGGAGACTGTACCACTACGAATCATCCGAGCGGGCGGACCTGAAGTACCTGCTACATTGCACGCTGCCCGTGTGCTCGCGAAACCGGATGCTGGACGAACTTGTTGAGCAGCAGGTGAGCGATCCACGGGAACTGGCCCGGAAGTGGTACCTCGATGGAAGTGCGCTGTTTGCGCTGAACGCCGCGGGTCACACCATCGGCGGACATGGCTTCACGCACGAGCCACAGGCTCGCCTGTCGCCTCGCGAGCAGTTGCGCGATCTCTCCCGGTCGGCGGCCGTCCTGCGTAGCCTGCTGGGGCCGGGCGAGCGACCGTTGTCCTATCCGTTCGGGAGCTACAACGCTGACGTCGCCCGGCACGCTGCCGAGGTGGGCTTCGTGCAGGCGTTCACGACCCGTCCCGGATGGATTCGCCAGGGTGACCGCGCCTTCGAACTCCACCGGGTGGACACAATCGCCGTGGACACGTTTCTCGAACAGGAGTTGCTATGTCCTCTACCCTGACTGCACCAGACCTGGTCTGCCCGACAATCGATCGAGCCGACCGCCTGCGCCGCTTCCTTGAGGCCTACTGGCTCCGTCCCGAGAATGCCTTCTGGATGGCCCTGCGCAGCGAAGTGCTGGCTGCGGCGGATTGGAGAGGACCGAGCATCGACATCAGTTGCGGCGATGGCGTGTTCAGCTTTCTACACGCCGGCGGCGTCTTCCGCGATAACTTTGACGTGTTCACGAGCGTCGGTTCACTGGATGGCGTGCACACCGACCACGCAGACATATTCAACCACGTAGACGCCAGCTACCGCCCCGAGATTCTTCGCCCGCCGGACTACCGCGTGGATACCGGCACAGACTGGAAGCCCAACCTGCTTACCAAGGCGGGCCGGCTAGATCTCTATGATGAGCTGTTGGTCCACGATAACAACCAGCCGCTTCCCTTCGACGATTGCACGTTTCGTACCGTTTACTGTAACTCGATCTACTGGGTAGACAACATAGACGGTTTCCTGAGGGAGATGCGCCGTATAACAGCGCCTGACGGTGTGGTTCTGCTGGAGGTCAAGCTGGACAGCGTGTTGGCGTACACGCTGGAGAAGCATCGGGCCGTACTGGGAGATCGCTTCCTGGACATTATCGGACGGGGACGTGCCGACACCTGGCCATCCATGGCCGGCCGGGGAACATGGGAGCGGCGTTTCGACGACGCGGGCCTGACAATCGACCGAGCCACCCCATTCATCACGCGGACTCACGCTCACTTATGGGACGTCGGGTTGCGGCCGATCGCCCCCCTGCTGGTGGAACTGGCCAACGGAGTCACTCCCGAGACGCGCAGCCGCGTTAAGCGCCGCTGGGTGGACCTGTTCTGCGAGCTGTGCGCGCCGTTCTTCCGGCCTGACGTGGATTTGATTCCCGGGCACGCGGAGCCGGCCGAGATTCTCTACGAACTGAAACCTGCCTAGGCCTCTCGCAATGCTGCAGATGGCTCGCCTACCCGGCGCGAAGTGAACCCGGCTGAGTCTGCCGAGGTCGCCGGTTGAACTCGGTTTCGCCCTGGCGCATGGCACGCTCGCGGGCGTCGAGCTGTTCTTCCAGGTGCTCCAGCGTCGTGGCAATGCTGCGTAGCACCTCCGCCGATTCCTCCTGCCTGGCCTCTTTCTCCTCGAGATTCTGTGCCCGGCGCTCGAGGT
>JANQGB010000313.1 GCA_028277545.1 Phycisphaerae bacterium
CACCAACGCACTGATCCGCAGGCACAACCTCCGGAACCGCTTCGAGAACGTGCTCATCGCTGTGCCGAGCAGCGCCGCCCTGGGTACCGACGTGTTCGACGCCTTCCTGGACGACAACAACCTGCGTAGCCCGGTCGCGCAGGAGCCTGACGACGAGGAAATCGCCCGGCTGTTCCTGGACGCCAAGCTCCCTCCGGCCATTTACAGTGACATGACGGCCTTCCTGCGGAAGGTGCAGTATCCGCTGGCGGTTCGCTCGAGCAGCCTGCTCGAGGATTCGCACGAGCGGCCCTTTGCCGGCGTCTACGCCACGCACATGATCCCCAACAACCACCCCGATCTGGAGGTACGGCTGGACCAGCTCTGCGATGCGATCAAGCTGGTCTACGCCTCGACCTTCTTCCGGCCCGCCCGGCGCTACCTGCAGGCGACCGGCCGGCACGCGGAAGAGGAGAAGATGGGTGTTATCCTCCAGGAGATTGTCGGCAGCCCCCACGGTGGGCGGTTCTATCCCACGTTCTCCGGCGTGGCTCGCTCGTACAATTACTACCCCACTGGCCGGATGCGCCCGGAAGACGGAGTAGCGTCGGTCGCCCTGGGGCTGGGAAGAATGGTCGTGGAGGGCGGCCAGAGCCTCATGTTCTCACCAGCCATGCCCAACGTCCTGCCACAGTTTCCCAGTGCCCAGGACTGGCTGGCAGACTCGCAGCGCGAGTTCTTTGCCTTGGACACCCGGCACCAGGACGTGTCGCCCACGCCGGACGATGGAGCCAACCTGCTCCGCCTGGGGCTGGACGTGGCGGAGAGCGACGGCACGCTGGCGCCCATTGGGTCGGTCTACTCCGCTGAAAACGACCGCGTCGACGACGGCGTCTTTCGCGCTGGCCCTCGGTTGGTGACCTTCGCCCACGTGCTCAAGTCCGAGTTGTTCCCGCTGGCCGAGATCCTGCGTACGTTGCTGGACATCGGCGTGGAGGGAATGGCCTGCCCAATCGAGATCGAGTTCGCCGTGGACATGGACGCCAGCCCAATGGAGTTCGGCTTCCTCCAGATCCGTCCGATCATCTCGCACGAGGAATGTGCCGAAGCCTGTCTCGACAGCGTGGAGACTTCGGACGCTGTCTGCTACAGCCCGCAGGCCCTGGGCAACGGGCGCATCACGGGGATACACGATATCGTCTACGTCAAACCGGACACCTTCGAATCCGCACAGACACGGGAGATCGCCGCGGAACTGGCCCAGGTTAACGACGGCCTGATCCGCTCGGGTCGCAAGTGCGTGCTGATCGGCCCCGGCAGATGGGGTTCGTCCGACCGCTGGCTGGGCATCCCGGTTACGTGGGACCAGGTATCGTCGGCTCAGGTCATCGTCGAGACGACGCTCGAGCAGTTTGTGGTTACGCCATCGCAGGGCACGCACTTCTTCCAGAATCTGACTTCACTCGGGATCGGCTACCTGACGATTGACGCGTCGGTCGGCGTTGGCTTTATCGACTGGGAGTGGCTGGCTTCGCAGGAAGCGGCGGAGGAGACCGGCTTCGTACGGCGCGTGTCGCTGGACAACGAGTTCGACGTGAGGTTGGATGGGCGGACTCGACAGGGGGCTGTGCTAAAGCCCGACGAGAACGGGGAGACTTCAGAGGCAAGCTCACGGGCGCATCAAGACGCACCCTACCGGGCTTGATAACGTGCGGCTGCCACGAGCCGGTGGGTCGCATCGAGATGCATCCTGCCGTTGGCGATGGTTCCCGGATCATGACGGCGGTCCCCGGACGGCGAAGCGGGATTCGCTGAGACGTTTGTAGTGGTGAAATATGGCGTTGCCCTTGGTTGCCATTGTAGGCCGGCCGAATGTCGGCAAGAGCTCGCTGCTGGCGTTCCTCACGCGCCAGTTGGTCAGTATTGTCGAACCAACCGCCGGGGTGACCCGCGACCGGGTCAGCGCCGTTTGCGAGGTCAACGACGTTTACTTCGAATTGGTCGATACGGGCGGCTATGGCGTGGACGATTGCGACGACCTGACCGAGGACATCGAGCGTCAGATCCGGTACGCGATTGACACGGCCGACCTGATTCTGTTCGTGGTCGATGCTCGCGAGGGTACGGTGCCGCTGGACAAACAGGTTGCCCGGTTGCTGCGCCCGTACAGCGACCGTACCGTACTGCTGGCCAACAAGGTGGATGAACCGCGCGATGCCACCAACGCGGCCGAGTTCTCCCGCCTGGGTTACGGGGAAGCCATCTGCATCAGCGCGCTGCACTATCGGGGGCGGGCCGACCTGGAGGAGACGCTGCTGGCGCGGATCGTCGATAAGAGTGACGGACCGCCGCCAGATCCGGTCATGTCGCTGGCCTTGGTCGGTCGGCGCAACACGGGCAAGAGCACGTTCATAAACGCCCTGGCGGGCGAAGAACGGGTCATTGTCAGCGAGGTGGCCGGCACCACGCGCGACGCGGTCGACGTCCGGTTCGAGCGGGACGGACGCGTCTTCCTGGCCATCGACACGGCCGGGGTGCGCAAGAAGGCCCGCATGGTTGACTCGATCGAGCACTATGGCTTCGATCGCGTCGAACGTTCAATTCGTCGAGCCGACGTGATCCTGTTTCTGATCGACTCGACGGCGATGCTCACCGACGTCGACAAGAAGTTGGGCTATCTGATTGCCTCGGAGCACAAGCCCTGCGTGATCGTGATCAACAAGTGGGACCTGGCCAAGAATCGGGCCGAGACGGAGACTTACGGCGACTACCTCACTCAGCTAATGCCACACCTGGACTTCGCGCCGATCGCCTTCGTGTCTGCCAAGGAAGGCCGGAATATTCACTCGGCTGTGGACCTGGCGTCGATGCTCTTCAAGCAGAGCAAGACCCGAGTGCCTACTGGACAGTTGAACGCTGCCCTCGAGGAGATCATGGCCCTCCGCGGCCCATCAGCCAAGCGCGGGCGGCGGGCGCCCAAGATCTTCTACGGCACTCAGATCAGTTCCCGCCCTCCGTCGCTGCTGCTGTTTGTCAACGACCCCTCTCTGATCAAACAGGACTACCAACGCTTCCTGCTCAACCGCCTGCGGGAACGCTTGCCTTTTGAGGAAATCCCCATACGATTGGTCTTCCGGGCTCGGCGAGGCCGTCCTGGCAGGAAGTAGGCCGGGTCAGGGAGCGGGCCGAGCCGGTGTGGCAGGAACGACTCGATGCCCATCGAATTCCATTGCAGTCACTGCAACAAGCAAATCCGCGCTCCACGCGACGCGGGTGGCAGGCGCGGCAAGTGCCCCTACTGTAAGCAGAGCGTCTACATCCCCACCCATCCTGACGACACTGAGGAGATCGGGCTCGCCCCGCTGGACCAGGGCGAGGAAGCTCAGCGACGGCAGATGACCGAGGAGTCGCTGCGGGTCCAGGCCGAACTGGCTCACGAGAGCCGGGAACCGCCTGAAACGGGAAAACCCGTCCCCATCGAGGGCGGCTTGGGAGTGCCACCGCCTCCGTCCCTCTCGGGCAAGGCGGTGAACGTAGACAAGGCGGTCGTGCGTTACGTGAACGCGATGCGAGCCTCGCGCCTGGAGGAGGCCGAACAGGTCTGTGCCCTGCTCAAAACAGACGCCGGCCGGGCTCGCGAACACATCCAGCGGCTGATGGTTGACGAGATACCTCCTGCCGGTACCGAGACCATCCCACCGGCCCTGTTCAAGGGTTTCCTGAAGACGCTGCTCGACCGGCTGTAGACCGCTCACCGGCCCCCAAACCGCCTGCCAACGACGCCGGGTGAGCAGATGCAGGAAGGGATTCATGGGTCTGGAAGTCGAGGCCAAGCTGCGTGTCGAGTCCCATGACGCAGTCCGACAGGCTCTGGTCGGGGCGGGTGCTGCCCCACTGGGCGCGGTGATGGAGACCAACCACATCCTCGACGCCGACGATGGCTCGCTGCGGGCGGCCGGTGCCGGCCTGCGAGTGCGGGTCAGCGCCCCCCTCCAGGACGATGACGCGACGGTCACCCTGACCTACAAGGGCCGCCGCGAACGGAGCGCTCTGAAGCGGCGTCCTGAGATTGAGGTGGTGGTTGCGGAGGCGGACACCACGCTCCAACTGCTGGCCCGGCTGGGCTACGTTGAGCGGGTCGTGTTCGCCAAGCGGCGCGAGAGCCACCGCCTGTCATCGTGCCGGGTCGAACTGGATGAGCTGCCGCTGCTGGGCTGCTTCGTGGAGATCGAAGGGCCCGAGGAGGAGTCCATCCAGCGGGTACAGGCTCTACTGGGATTGAGCGACCTGCCACACCTGTCGCGGAGCTACGTCTCGATGTTGGTTGAGGTCTGCCAGCAACTGGGGCGTGACCCGCGCCGAATCTGCTTTTCGGACGATTGAACCGACCTGCCAGTACTGGGATCACCGGGCGCAAGAAATGCGCCTTGACAGCCCTGCTCGGGGAGCGATATTCGCGACGCGAAATACGGGGAACCAGCGCTCCTTTGCAGGGGAGGTCATCTCATGTTCCAACGAACCGCGCTGACCATTTGTCTGGTGGCTGCCTGCGTGTGGTGCCTTATCAGAGTGGCTGGCACTTAGACTCCCGGCGAACCTCTTTCTTCGCCGTGGGCGTTAGAAGCCGACCAGCTCGGTCATGTAGTTGCGGTACTGTTGCTCGAATGCCGCCAGATCTTCCGTGATGTAGGCGCGAAACACGGCTTCGCCAAAACTCAGGCGGGTCGGACTGCCGGACGAGATGCGCGCGGCCCGGGCTCGCTGGCCAAGCTGTCCGGTGGCTACATCGTCAAGCATCTGCCGGAAGCCGCTGGTGAACCGCTCGTTCCCCCCGTGTTGAAGAAAGACCACCAAGGCCCAGGCCTGGGCGTAGTAGGCTCGCGTCAGCCGCGACTGGGACTGAACGATCACCTTGCCCGGACTAGTGGCCAGCAGCTCTGAAAGTGGCAGGAGTGCATTGGCCGCCAGGGTCTGCCTCAGCGGGTTGCGTCGAAAAGTGTTGTTCTTCGGCGAGAAGACCGGCCGCCCCGCCCGCACGTCGAAGCCCTCGCAATAGGTCGCCAGCCCCTCGTTCAGCCAAGCGGGCAGTCTCTGTTCGAAATGCGTGCCGAAGTACTGGTGCAGGCCTTCGTGGGCGATGACACTCAGTGTGTAGGTCCTGGGCTGTATATAGCGCGTAACGCACAGGTCGCCGGAGGCGTAGCCGCCGACCTGGACGCTGGTAAGCAGATCGCTTCGGGACGGGAAACGCTCTCTCGTGAAGTTCATCCACTGGCGTTGAGTGGCGAAGAGGTAAGTCTTCAGGCGGCGCTCCGACCCGGCAGGCAGCGGCAACAGGGCGCTGTATTGCTGGAAGCAGGCCTCGAGGAAGCCGGGCAGATAGTCACGCAATTCGGCGTCGTGAATGGTAGTGAAAAGCTCGAAGTGGTCAGTGGTAAGGTGGATGCCGCTGGCCTGCCGGTAAGACCAGGGTTGCTCAGAGACCTCGAACTCCGGGCCACGATCGGCACTACTGCAGCCCGCCGCGGACGCGACGGCGAGCAGCAGGCTCGCAGGCCAGCGCCGCACCAGGGACCGGACAGCACGGGGCACGGCGAGTCGCGAAATCGAGTGGTTTGACCTCATGGTGAGGCCAGAATAGGCGGCGCTGACCGGGCGGTCAATCCGTCTGGCGCGCACTTGGACTCTGTGTCGGTGGCCGACTAAGATGCCCTCGCCACGCCGCCGCAGGGTAATCTGCCGCGGCGTCCGGGGCAGTACGAAGCGCAACACGCCTGCATCGAGGTGCAAACTGGAATGTCAGCAGTGAATGACGTCGAGAAGGTAGTCATCATCGGATCGGGGCCGGCCGCGTGGACAGCAGCCATCTACGCAGCTCGGGCCAATCTCAACCCGCTGGTCTTTGAGGGGGCGCTGTCGTCGGCCAACGAGATGATCCCCGGCGGACAGTTGATGTTCACCACGGAAGTCGAGAATTACCCCGGTTTTCCGGAGGGGATCGATGGCCCCAAGATGATGGACGAATTCCGCAAGCAGGCCCTGCGATTCGACGTGCGGATCAAGCAGGAGAATATAGATAAGCTCGATCTCTCGTCCCGGCCGTTCCGACTGACCGGCAGCGAGGGCGGCGACGCCACCGCCCACGCGGTCATCATCGCCACCGGAGCGTCGGCCAACTGGCTGGGGCTGGACAGCGAGAAGCACTTCCGCATGGGGGGCCTGGGTGTTACCGCCTGTGCCACCTGCGACGGTGCGTTCCCCCGCTTTCGCGACAAGCCCGTGGCGGTGATCGGCGGCGGAGACAGCGCCATGGAGGAGGCCCTCTTCATGACCAAGTTCGCCTCGAAGGTTCATATCATCCATAGGCGCGACAAACTGAGGGCCTCGAAGATCATGCAGCAGCGCGCGTTGGACCACCCCAAGGTGCAGGTCGAATGGAACTCAGTACCGCTGGAAGTGCTGGGGGACGACAAGGCTGGCGTTACGGGGCTGAAGCTGAAAGACACCCAGACCAGCGAGACTCGCGAACTGCCGGTCAGCGGCATGTTCCTGGCCATCGGGCACACGCCAAACACCGCCTTCCTGGGAGGTCAACTGCCGACGGACGAGAAGGGATACCTCAAGCTGGCGGACCCCTACCGCAGCACAACCGAGATCGACGGCGCCTTCGCGGCTGGCGACGTGGTGGACAGCGTCTACCGCCAAGCGATCACGGCCGCGGGGATGGGCTGCAAGGCAGCCATCGACGCTGAGCGGTGGCTGGGCGACCAAGGCATCGAGTGACACCGACGTAGTCTCGCATTCCGCGGAATCGATATGGGAGTCGTCATACACAGGGACACCAGTCGGCGCCCGCGTCTTTCGCAGGCTCGCGATCTCGTAGGCGCTTCTGTGCATGGCGACGATGAGGACACCTGCATGCGGTGACTACGGACCGGCCCAGTCGGGCACGGTGTGGAGGTCGATGCCGAGGATGGGTTTGGCGAAGATATAGAACGACGACGTCACTA
>JANQGB010000358.1 GCA_028277545.1 Phycisphaerae bacterium
CGCCTGCGCATCCCCGGTGAGGCGGAGGCGGCCCTCAATCTTGTTGCCCTCCAGCTTCAGGAGCATCTCCGCCGTCATCGTCTCGGGCAGCGGATCTCCTGAAAGGGTGACTTCCCAGGTACCGGTGATAGGGTCAGGCGCCCCTTCCTGAACGATCTCCACTTCGCCGTCGTCAGCCCGCTCCACCTTCCTTCCGACCGCCTTGGCCTCGGCCCATTCCTTAAGTTCCTTCTCGTACTTCTTCCACTTCTCTACATACTTCTTGCCCGCCTCCAGGGCGCTCTTGATCTGCTTGGTCCCCAGCAACGGGTCGGCGTCGCGCACCCGGAACTGCACGGCGGCGACCTGCCGGACCACCAGTTCGTCCCGCCCTTGGCCGGCCGACTTGATGGCGGCAATCCGCCCGCCGCGGGCAGCCACCTGGTAGCCGCCAAGCATCACCGTGGTTACACCCGCCCGGGCCACTCGCCTGGCCTGAGGTCCGGCGTAGCCTACTACGTCAGCAAGTGGCACTGCAGTATCGACAGTCGTGCGATCTCCCTCCAGCCCCAGGTGGCCGTGAGCATCCACGAACCCGGGCGTCACGAAGGCATCGGGGCCCGCGTCGATCACCCGGGCAAACATGGGGCGGGGAACCGTCGGGCCGACCGCCGCGATCTTGCCGTCCTCGATGAGCACGGCGCCGTCGCGTATGGCGCCCGCGTTACCAGTCCAGATGGTGCCCGCCTTGACAACCAGCGCGTCGGTCTGGGGCGCCTCGAAGGCCAGCGATCCGCCGACGTATACGGTCATGACGTTCACCGCGGCGTCCAGTGGATTGCCGGAGAGCACCAGCAGGTCTGCATCCTTACCGGGTTCGAGACTACCGATTCGGTTGCTGACGCCGAGGATTTCGGCCGGGATTCGGGTGATAGCTTCGAGTGCCCGCGTAGGGCTCACCCCCGCACGCACCGCAGTCGCCGCGGCCAGGCGCAGGTGACCGGGAGAGCTATCGAATGACCCGGCCAGCGCAAACTTCGAGTCCGCCAGGGCAGCGGCGTTGGAGGATTGTGGATCGAGCGCCTCGGGATCGGGACCGATGTCAGCGAGCGGTCGGCCGAACACCGCATCGACCTGTACGACCAGTGGCAGGTTGGCGATCCGCAGGTCGTCGGCCAGGAGAAGACCTTCCTCCACGCCAACCAGGTAGGCTGGGTGACCGTGCCGCTCGGCAAACGCGACGGCCTGTCCGATGTCGGCGGCTCGGCGGACCTGTATCCTGAGAGGCGACCGTCGCTGCCAGCAGTCACGAAACGCCTCGTCGTGGAAGCGGCGCGACGCCGGCCCTTCCAGCCGGCCGTTTCGGGCGGCGGCGATGCGTTCTTCAAGTTCGCGCATCTGCCCCAGCCTCGAGTCGGGGCGCTGGCGAATCGCCGGTGGGATGGCAACGTCCGCGGAGGCCGGGTGACTGAAGGTCACGTCGCGGGGCGGATTGAACGCACGCCTGCCAAGGTTGATGGTCAGGTCGGAACGCCCGAGCAGCACCCTCCGGTCCAGCAGTCCACCCAGCTTCACGACAGCGCCCTGTCCCGATACGAGCCGGTGCGCGCCGGGATTCAGGTGAACCGTAGTGACACCACCAGCCAACAGCTCAGCGTAGTCTGCATAGGCGTCATAAGTGTCAACGGCCTTGTAGCCTGCAGCCACCGATTCGTCGCCGCGGTGGGCGCCGCCCAGACGGTTCGCCGCATCTACCAGGCCGGGCATCACCGTTTCGTCCGGCAACCGAATGACCGGCAGGTCGGGGGGCGGGGTGAGGCCCGGCCCTATGGCTTCGATCCTGCCCTCGCGCACCACGATAACGGGTCGCTCGATGAACGCGGGACCATCCAGCGCGGCGGTGTAGGCCCTCCTGGCGATGATCACAAAGGAACGCTCGGGCCCCGCCTCGGCAGGAACGGGCCGAGCTGCAAGGCCGGCCAGCACAACCAGCAGAGCGATGCGGCGGTATCTTGCTGCCATGTGGGAGGAGTCCCGTTCGTTGGGCATCGGTCTGCTCACTCCGGCCTGGGACGATCCACTTCCGAGGTCTCATCCGCCCGGAAAAGATCCTTCAGGCGAACGTCCTTCTCACGCTCGTAGGCCAGGATGCCGTCGATAAAAACCAGGTCGACCCAGGTGGTGAAATCGAGAGGGTCACCGGTCAGTACCAGGAGATTGGCGTCCTTGCCCGGCTCGATCGAGCCGAGCCGCGATTCAAGGCCCAGCATTTGGGCCGGGTGCAAGGTGATGGCCC
Organism: Phycisphaerae bacterium; assembly: GCA_028277545.1. Taxonomy (GTDB): domain Bacteria; phylum Planctomycetota; class Phycisphaerae; order UBA1845; family UBA1845; genus JANQGB01. The sequence continues at coordinate 2,276 of JANQGB010000358.1, forward strand.
GCAACGCGGTATCGCGCGGGACACCCTGCCGCACGCAGTGGGCAGCGCGGTAAGTCAGATAGCGCTCGGCCAGTGACGATGACGGACCGGGCAGGAGGGCGAAGGTGATGCCGGCGTCGGCCAGCTTCTTGGGCACAAAAGTCTCGGTGATCTCGCCGGTAAAGGGGTCTTCCTCTCGGTAGATCGGATTGCCGTCGAGCACGACCGGGCGGCCCGACACCTTGATTTCGGCCGCGGCCTTGTAGCAGTGGGGACCAATGACCAGTACGGTGCGGTCGATGAAGCCGTGCTCTTTGGCAAAGGCCAGGGCCCGTCCAACGTCAGCCGCCCGCCCGCAGTAGACGAACGCCCCCAGCGGGCCGTCGCGGAGTTGTACCAGGCGGGCGTGCTGGTCGTCGTAGTCTTCCGGCTTGATCAGCTCCTGGCCCAACTCTCTAGCCTTGGCCGGTAGAACGTCAATCTGCTTTTCTTCCTTCTGTAGCTTCTCTTCGTATTTGGTCTCGGCCAGTTTCGCCAGGTAGTCGTCCAGTTCGTAGAACGTCTCGCGAAGGACCGCCATCTGCTGCATACGATCGAAACCGCGCTTGGGCGTGAACGAGACCTTGAGAAATTCACCAGGCTGAATGGTCATCTCGTCCGGCGAGAGTCCAATCGGTTTGACCACGCGACCCAGGCCGCCAATGACGCAGTTGTGACCGGGGATAACGTGCAACGCGATATGTCCGTCGCGCAGGGCGTCCTCGAAGAACAGCCGCGACGGGTCGATCGCGTCGTAGACATCGAGAAACGGGGTAACCGGCAGGTTCTCGTTGGGAACGTCCAGTCCGCCCGAGGTATGGGCCACGACCAGACCTGGAAAGACCACCTTGCCGGAGACATCGTAAACCAGGAAGTCATACGGGACCTCCAGGTCGGCGCCGACGGCGGTGATCTTCCCGTGTTCCACCAGGACGGTTCCCCTGGAAACGGGCTCGCCGGCCATGGTAATGACGGTCGCACCCTGCAAGGCAATCTTGGTGGGCGGCTCTCCCCCCGCGATGACGGCAGCGGCCAGCACCGGCGCCGTGGCCGACAGCCAGACAACGTATCTACGTCGGAGCACTGTCATGTCTCCCTCTGCGCCGGGACCGGCGCTCAACCAGCGTCGAAGACTAACTCACCCCCAACCACTACAGTCTGAATCCGCGAGGTGGAGGCGAACGGCGGTCCGCTCCACACCACCAGGTCGGCGTCCTTGCCCTCCCCGAGCGTGCCGACCCGATCATCGATGCCGAGGATCCTGGCCGGCGCGGAGGTCACGGCTGCCAGGGCCTCGTCACCCGTCAGTCCATAGCGCATGGCGTACATGGCCTGGGCAGCCAGACCTTCCTCGTCGCGCATCTCGTTGGCGGTGAGTGCCATTTCCACGCCGGCGTCGAGGAGCGCCCGGGCTGTAGTCAGTTTCGCCTTGCGAGCCTCTCCGGTGTAGGCCCGCCAACCAGTCGGCTCGATGAACACCGGGCCGTAGACCACCGGGATCTGCGCCGCCTGCAACTCATTGAGACACCGATAGGCTTCGGTTGCCTCCTCCAGTGTGAATCGCAGACCGAATTCGTCGGCCAGGCGCAGGGCCGTGAGAATGTCTGACTGCGTTCGTGCCTGGATACGAAGCGGCAGTTCGCCCTTTAGCACGGCGACCAACGGTTCAATAGCACCTGTCGGCGGAGTATCCGCTCCCCCGATCTGGGGCAGACCGCCGGCCACCGCCCTGGCCTCGTGAAGCGCTTTACGAAAGACCCAAGTGACGCCCATCCGGGTGTGCGGTCGGCGGGCGTGGAAGCTCACGTGAGTGCCTCTGGGCAACCTGTTCGAACCGCCCCGCCGTGACGGGTCGCTCCCCATGGCCGCCTTGACCGCGTCCGTTCGCCGCACTATCCGCTGATCGGCCGGACCTCCGGTCTTGACTATGGCACCGCGAGCCCCGATCACGCTGCCGGAATCGGTAGACACGAACACGGTGGTAACGCCACGGCGAGCCAGGCGTTCGAAGTCCGGCGACTGCAGATCAATGGAGTCCATGACGTTCGTGTGGGGCACAACTTCCGACGAAGCCTCCGCCACCGAGCGCCTGGGAGACACACCGAGAGCGGCCACCAGTGCGTCAGCCTCAGGGAAGCCGCAGCACTTGCACTTTTGGCCCGTTATGTGCCTGTAGGCCATCGGGCAGGCGTCTGAGCAGTTCGAGACGGTCGTACCCTGGACCAGGGGGAAGTTCCAGTGGGGTCGGTTCTCGTCGTGGTCCTCCGCGGCAAAATCGGTACCGTGCGGCTCTGAGTCGACTCTCCCCTGCCAGCCGTTGCTTTGAATACCCCACTTGGCCCGCGTAACCGTGGCATGGGCGTCGATGAGGCCGGGCGTGATTACACCGTCGGCCAGCTCGATCACCTTGGCGCCGTCGGGGATGGTTACCTCGGTGCCGAGTGCCTCGATTCGGCCAGCGCGGATCAGGACGACTCCGCGGGTAATCGAGTTGCCGTCACCGCAATCGATGCGGCCAGCCTTGAGAGCCAGCACCTGGTCATCAGCCTGCGACACCGGCGAAAGGCCGAGCAAACAGACCAGGCCCGTCAAGACAGCGCTTCGGGACAGTGCCTGACACATAAGTCACCTCTTCGAACCGCGGCATCGTCATGAACCCGGTTCGGAAAACACCTTTACTCCGTCTATGTAGACCGCCACCACGCGGGCTTCGAGCCGCAGTGGATCTTCGCTGAAGACCACCAGGTCGGCGTGCTTGCCCGGCTCGATAGACCCAAGCAGCGCCTCCGCCCCCGCCACGCGGGCCGGCTCGATGGTAATCGCTCGGCGGGCGGCCGGGGCAGTCAAGCCATAGCGCACAGCCAGTGCCGCACTGGTGCGTATCGCGGCGGCGTCGCAGGTGGGCATCTGGCCGGCAAAGGCGAGCGGAACACCGGCCCGCTCCAGCGAAGCAGCGCCGGCGAGCACGCGTGGGGCAGTATTGAAACCGTAGGGAGGCAGCACGACGCCAAAACCGCGGCCGGCCAGGCGCGGGGCGACTTCGACCGCCTCTGCCGAATGCAGGAACACCAGCCGAAGTGGGAAGTCATTGGCCAGAGCCAACATGGACTCGACGTCAATCCGACTCGGGCAGTCTACCAGGGCCGTGAGTCGCCCGGCCGCCAGTGCCCTTAGAACGGGATCGGCGTCTGGCGACCGAGCCGTGGCGAGCGTCTGGCTCAACATGTTGATGGCGCCGGCCCGGGAGGTCGGCTCGCGGTCGTACTCAAGAACGTCGGGACTGAGCGACATCTTGAGCGGCCCAGCAGTGACCGGTACACGGCGATTGCCGCCGGTCTTGACCAGGGCGGTAGTGCCACTGACGAGGTTGTTACCCTCCGGGGACAAAAGAACGCTGG
>JANQGB010000448.1 GCA_028277545.1 Phycisphaerae bacterium
CCAAGGCCGGCAGCGCCGTCCTGATACGGTCAAGTCTACCCTACAGGCAGGAGCGGGCAAGACATGGGTCAGACGCCAGGCGCCGCTGCTGGCCGGCCCGACGTGACGGTCCCCCAGAACCGCCAGCGCCGGACCGGCAGGCGCCTTGCGCCAGGTGAGAGTGCTCCCCTATTTCGTGTCGATGGGCAGAGGCTCCGCGACGTCACCGGATGCGGGAAGACCGTGGATGCGGAAGTCGACGGCATCCAGGCCGAAGTTGGCCAGGTCTTCGAGCGGCGCGCAGGAGTGAAGCAACTGGAGGTTGCGACGGACGACCCAGCCGTTTTCGGAGAGCAGGGCGCCATCGCTGATCCAGCCCAGGCGCACATCGTAGAAGCCCTGCTCCACGGAGAACCACACGGTGCCCCAGCGTGTCAGGTAGACGGCGTCCAGGCCGAAGTCGCACTCGCAGTCGGCATCGGGGCAATCGGGGCATAGTGCGTGGAAGTTGGCCATGAGTTGCTGGTTGGTTCGGAAGACCGCCCCGGTGTCGCTGAGCAGATCACCGTGGCTGACCCACTGGCCCAGCGCTTCGGACCAGAAGCGGTGTTCCACCGAGAAGAGGATACGCCGATCCGCGCTGCTGACGATTTCGACATGGGCGGCATCCAGGCCGACGTCGCAGCATCCGCAGGGGCAGGAGGCGAAGGTGCAGTCGCAGTCGCAGTCTCCGTCCACCGAGATGCAGGGGCAGGGGCCCCAGGGATCGAAGGCCTCGAGCAGCTGGTGGTTGGTGCGGACGATACGGCCATCAGTGGCCAGCAGGTCTCCGTGGCCGATTCTGCCCAGCGTCTCACTGAAGACGCTCTGTTCGAGCGAGAACAGGACCGGCCGCCGGAATGTGGATGTCGCGGCATCCAGGCCCAGGTCGGGCACCACCGGCATAATGCCCAGGTTGGCGGTGAGCTCGTTGTTGGTCAACACCAGGCAGCCCCGGGTGGACAGGAGATCGCCGTCACTGCGCGGAGGGAAGTGCGGTGGCGAGCCCTCGGTGAAGCCGATCTCGGTAGAGAAACGAAACGCCGCGCAATACGCGTGGTCGAAGATGTCATGGTCTGGCATGGGATCGGCTGCCCCCGTGACGGGGATCGGTGCGGCTGCCATGACCATGAATGGCACGCCAAGCAGGGCCAGTGCCATCACTCCCGTGCTTCTCAGAAATCTCATCATTTTGAGTTCCTCCCTTTCCGGATTCCATCCAGTGAATCCTGCGACCTATTGATCATTACTCGCCCCGCGGATCCGCTCCGAGCAGCCCGTGGCAAGTACACGTTTCGCTTGCGCGGCGGCCTCGGGTTGTAGCGCGAGGCTCTGACCACAATCGACCGCTGGCCAAGCCGAGCCACCGTGCCTACCGCGTGCTGCGGTATTAGCATGGACCGTGCCGGACAGCGTGAACAGGAGCGGTCAGCGGTGCAGCGCCGGCGGGGTGGGGCTCGCGGGACACGTAACATGCTGGAACTAAGGGCGTAAGCAGAACTGATGAAGACACGTAAATTACCCGGGCAGCCAGCGCATCAGAAAGGCCGGCGCATCGCCAGTGGCCGCCAGCGGCCAGTTGGTGAACACAAGTGGCTCACAGCGGCCACTTGGCCGCGGTCGCCATGTAACCTGGCATGTTACCGGGAGAGGGTGAAGGCTTATGTCCGGCGCTTTTGCAACTGCGATCTTGAAAGCGCACCGGAGTCTTCGTTACCATGCACAGAGCACAGCTTGGGAGTGCTCGATGGACGGATAGCGAGGCTCCCGCAATTCAACTGCTTCAGCGGGCGCAGGCGTGAACATGGCGGCACATTGCACCTGGCTCTGGATGTTGGCGGCGAGTTGTGGCGCCGGTGTTGTCGCGGCGAGCGCCATGCCGCCGGATCCATCCACCAGCCCCGAGGTCAGTGATAGCGCGGCCCGTGTCTTCTGGGACGGCGCGGATGGTGCCTTTCGCCGAACCGATGGTGATGCCGGTTCCCCGCCAACCACTGGCGCGTGCCAGCCAGACCTGCGTGTTGCACGGCTCGGTTCATGGACGCCGGCCCATCCCTCCTTGGACGTGTACGAAGGAGCGTATCAGGCAGCAGGACTTTTCCTGCGCCTGGAACTTGTGTTCGACGGGCTGGTCAATCCGCCGGGGCCGACAATCTCGCCTGGCGCTACGTCCCTCTACGGTTCCTGCCCGCTCTACGGCTTCGTGGAACTTGATATCGATCGCAACGTCGACACCGGCGGCGAGACCTCCGGGCCGGAGTTTCGCTACAACGCCAACGTGGCAAGATTCGGTGGCAGGCCGGGCGGGTCGCATTTTGCCGGCCGTATAAGCGTCGATGGGCGCCCTGGTGATGAGTCCTACGACTCGCCGCCCTGGATTGATCGCAGTGGCGAGGAGTTCCACCTCGCGCTGTTGGGCGAGGAAGTTACAGAGATTCTTGAACTCGGCGAGAACGAGAACGGTGTCTTTGATCCGGGCGAGACCTGGCTGGTGCGGGGTTACTTTCTGCACCGGGCACACGGATTCGAGATCTTCACCTACGCCGGGTTCTACGAGCCGCTGGTGGAACTCCGCTTCACGCACCACCTGGCCTTGGACGTGACCACGATCACGCTGGTCTACCCGCTGACCAACGAAGCCCACGCCCTGATGACCGCAGCGGATGAGGAGGACGAGGACTTCGACGATCTCAACGCCAACTCAATCTACGAGGCGCTGTGGGACTTGCAGCTCAGCGCGGAGGCGCGGCTTCTGCCCGGTCACGAGTACGAGCCGCTGATTCTGCCCTGGGCCCTGCAGTTCCCCGAGGAATATCTGAACCCGCGGCTGTGGCGACCAACGTTCATCTTCTCCACCGTTCTGCCCGTCGTTGCCGCGGGGGGAGGATTGCACACCTACTCCGACGCCTGGCCTGACGTTGTCGCGGGCGATTTCAACGGCGATGGCCTGGCCACCAATACGGACGCCCGCATGGCTACGAACTTCGTCGAGGTACACGACGACGACCCGCTCTACGATGCGGACGGGCTGCTGAACGGTGAAATCGCCCTGGTGGACTTCGGCGTGCGGTTCAGCATCTTCGACGTGAACTACGACGGTTATGTAGACGATTACGACACGTCGTTCTCGGCGCAGGCGCCGGCGGACTACGACAACGACGGCGACGTCGATCTGCAGGACCTGGCCGCCTTCCAGGGTTGCTATGTCGACCCGGTGCCAGACGATTCGACGGCGTACCGGCCTGCCTGCCTGGACGGCT
>JANQGB010000469.1 GCA_028277545.1 Phycisphaerae bacterium
ACTTCCTGCGGGTCAAAGCTGTGGGCACAGCGCCAGTGGTCGTCGGCCGTTATACTGTGCTCTTCGCCGGCCAAGACGTACGCCGCCCGCACCGCAACCAGGGGTGGGTCGCTGCCGGCCTGGGAGGCGTTCACGGCGATGACGTTGGAGCCGATCCGCAGGTAGGGGGCCAGGTCAACCAGCATGGCTGCGGTGGCCCGAACTACGTCACGACGCTGGACCAGGCTGCCGTTCACGTACAGATCGACGCGATCACGCCCCAGGAGTTCGATCCACGCGTGCCGGGGACGCTCGGCCAGGTGGAACTTGTGGCGCAGATAGAGACGCCTCGCGGAAAGGTCCGTGCCGGTCAGCACTGTCATCCTGCCGCCAATGCGGTATTCAGCGCTGGATGGGGAGTCCGGGCCGTGGACGGTTCGCCAGGCCAAGTGTCCGACGGCCACGGCGAAGGTCGCCACCAGGAACCAGCGTGTCACCCGTCCGCTCATGGACCGCTACATCCCGATGAGCCCGTGTTGGGCCCGGTAGTTGATCTGCTTGGGTAGACTGAACACTCTGAGCGAGTCGGCATACCGCTGCCGGGCTTCGTCCAACAGGCCAGCAGCGAAGTAGGCGTCGCCGATGGTGTCCAGGATATCGGCTGCCAGAGCCCGGTCCGCCAGGCGATCCAGCATTGGCTGAAGCAGGTTCTCGACGCGGGATGGCGCGTCGCGATCCATCTGGGCCCGCACGATGCCCAAGTAGATCGCACAGTCGAACCGTTTGGGCATTACGTCCAGCGCTTCCCGCCAGAGTACCTCGGCGGCAGCCGGCCGGTCCTGATTCACCTGCTCCAACCCGGCAGCGGCCAGCACATCCGTCGCCTGAAACCGTACCGCCCGGGAAGTCGACCCGTTGCTGGCCCGCAGCACGCGGGCCAGCGGTAGGGCGCGGCCCATGTCACGGTTGGCCTGGAGTTGGCTGACGCGGAAGAACTCCCGCTCCGGACTGCTGCGGTCCTGCTGGAAATCGAGCTTTCCGAGAAGCAGCCAGGTGCGCTCCAGGTCCGCGAACTGCGGATACGCATCGATGGCATCGCGAGCCTGCTGGCGAGCGGCGTCGAAGTGCCCGCGCGCTTCGGCTTGCACAGCGTTGCTCCAGATGTACTCGGCTCGCAGCCTGGGATAGCAGAGCGTCGTGGCCGCTCCGGCGGCAATCACAGTCCAGGCCGCCAGCCAGGCGATCCGCCGCCGCAACGGCCCCCATCCGCCGAACAGCAGCCCTGTCGCTGCCCACGGGCCCAGCCACCATCCGTGTGTCAGGTGCGCTCTGCCGCGTTCCAGCCCGCCGCGGGCATCCTCGGACAGTGGGTTCGAGCCTACCCGCGCATTGCCGGCATCGACCAGCGTGTCGGGGTATTCCTCAGCCAGCAACGCGGCGATGGCTGACCGCTGTTCGTTTTCGTGGTCCATTAGCTCCAGCAGGGCGGGGTGGTTGATGGCCGCTGAGGCCGCGGTGCACGCTGCGCCAACCAGCAGCAGGCCCATTGTGGCGCCGAAGCGCCGCGGGCGGAACAGCAGCACAATCACTGCCAGTCCGATCAAACCCACTAGTGCCAGCCCCGCGCTATCGGCCGGGATGGTACGCGGTCCGTTGAGCATCGTTTCGGCTGATGGTGTGCCAGGGAACGTCAGTCCCAGCGGCAGGTGAACAGTACGGATGTCGAAGCTTAGCGACGGGCGCAGGATGCCGGTAGTAGCGAGCACGCAGGCCGGCGCTAGAAACAACAGCGCCAAGCCGCGGCGGGTAACCGCCAACTCCGCCAGGAGGACGGCTAGCGAGACAGGCCAGCCCAACGTCCGGAGCAGCGCGCCAGGCGGTGGGCTGTAGTCGCCTTGGCTTGAAGGCTCACTCACGTCCGGTCCACTTTCGCCAGTCGGTGTCGACCGGATCGTTATCTCGCAGCGTCTTGGTGCCGAACACGACCACCTCGTCGCCGGCCGCCAGTCCGTCCACGATCTCGATCAGGCCGTTCTCAACCAGGTGGCCCGTGCGAATGGGGTGGATATGGGCTCGCCCATCTTCCACGCGAAAGACCATGGCCCGGTCGTCCTGTTCGATGACCGCCGTAGCAGGCGCTGTCGTCGCACTGCGGCTGACCTTCAGCCGCACAAAACCGCTCACGCCGGGTCGAATGCGGCCCTGCGGGTTGGGCAACTCGATAATCACGGGCAGCACGCGCGTGCGGACATCGACGTGGGGCAGAATCCTCGCGACTACTCCCTGGAGGGTGGTCTTGGGCGATGAGTCCAGGACCACGTCCGCCTCCTGCCCGACGGCCACATCCCCGATCCGCTCCTGGGGGTAGTCCATGCGCACGTGTATGGGATCGACCTGCAACACCTCGGCCGCCACAGCCGAGGGATCGATGCTCTGGCCTGCGACTACGCTGAGTTTGTCCACATATCCGTCAATCGGGCTGACCAGTCGGCAGTTGCGTAAGTCGTGCTCGGCTTGGGTCAGGTTCACCACCGCCGCCCGTACGCGGCCACTGGCTTCGTCCACGGCGAGTTGATCGCGTAGCGGGCCCACGATCGTATCGACCTGAGCCAGGCGATTCCGTAACAGGGCCGTGCTGAGTTGGAACCGGGCTTCGGCATGGGCGGCGGCAGCCTCGAGAAACTCGTGCAGGCTCGCGTTCTCGTCGGCCCGCAGACGCTCGATCCGGTCGTGATCCTCTTTGCGGAAGTGCACGTCGACCTTCCTGAACTCCAGGTCCGACGCCGCCGCATCGACCTCAACCTGCCGCGTCGCAGGGTTCACCTTCAGCGAGGTCTCAGCCAGAGCCAGGTCGGCGCGGGCCGCGACCAGTTCCTGCTGTCTCTGAGCCACAGCGAGTTCAAACTCGTCGAGCACCAGATCCAGCAGGGCGTCACCGGTCTGCACGTAGTCACCGTTGTGCACGTGTACCTGCGCCACCGCCGGGTTCAGCTCTGCCAGGCGGCGCCCGGCGCCGATCATCAACGAAGCCCGTGCGGATGGTTCGGTGACTGCTGTAGCTCCGATGACCATACTGACCGCGCCGTCCGACACCGAGGCCGTCCGCACCGGGATCGGGTTGCCTGCCGCCCGCGCCTTCGTGGCCGATGCCAGAGTCTTGGCTTGACGTGCCTGGACCTGAAACCAGACCACCGCCGCGGCGGCGCCCAGTATCACCGGGACCGCCAGCCAGCGGAAATGCCGCAAAGAAGTCATCTCATGTTGCTCCGATTGACCAGCACTGACCTGCGGGCGGTGACACCGTCACGCCGTTACTCTAGATAGCCCAAATCCTGCAATCGCTGGCTGATCACCGCCTCGTCGTCCGCCGTGTACGTGGCGGCTTCGCTGCCGGACGTCTGCGAATCGGCGTCCCCGGCGACCAGCGGCGTGGATTCTACGAACGACGGATCGACGACGTCTTTGAGAATCACGCCGTCCATATCCTCCGGGATAGGCTCGCCAAGTAGATACAGGATTGTGGGGGCGACGTCCATAAGGCGGGCACCCTCGATCCGCTCCCCGGCAGGGATCATCGGACCTTGAGCGAGGAAGATGCCGTAGTCGCGGTGGGTGCCGCTCTTGGCGGCGTAGAACTTGGCTGCCCCGGGGGCGTCCAGCTTGATCCGCTCGATAGCAGCGGTTGGTGTGGATTGTCGGGACGACTTGCCCTGGTAGGCATAGCCGTCGGGGTACCTGGTGCGGACGATCAGGTCCGGGCTGCGATCCTTGTACGGACCGTCATAGATCTCGTCGCGGTGCAGGATCTTGTCAACCACCGGCTCTCCCGAGATCGGATCGGTCCAGGCCGTCAGCCGGTCACGCAACTGGGCTACGAGCTGGTCGTATTCGGCGCCCGGCTCGACTATACCCTCGGGCTCACGTCCCCGGACGTTGATCCAGATGGTCTGCAGATAGGGAAGCTCTTCGCTGAAGGCCTTGGTCTTGGACCAGTCAATGCCGCCAAACCGGAGATAGGCTTCCATCTTGTTGGCGATGCCCTGCCTTCGTCGGAAGATGTGAGTCTTGATAGCCGGCGGCAGGAAGCGCAGGCCCCAGTACTTGGCCTTGTTGACCATCTTGTAGCCGACACCGCCCTGCGGACCACCGCCCTTGAAAGACAGCAGCCCCTCATCGGCCAGCCACTTGTTCATGTAGATCACGCGGTCGCCCGACCCTCCGAAGCCGTGGTCCGAGACGACGAACTTAATGGCTTCCTCCGGACAGGCATCCAGCAGCATAGGCAGCATCTCGTCCAGCTTGGCATAGACCTGGTAGATAGCCTCCCGCACCTTGGCGCTGCCGGACTCGGTGTATAGCGGGCTGCTCGGGTCGGTGAATCGCCAGAAATGGTGGCCGACCAGGTCGGACTCACCGAACAGCACCATGAAGACGTCCCAGGCTTCCTTCTCCAGCAGGTGCCGGGCAGTCCTGCCCTTGAGTTCCAGCGTGTGGAGTATCAGGTCCAGTGCCTCCTCGTGCTTGTCCTCGCTCATCAGCGGCATGATGTTCGACGAGGTCACGTAATCACCCACGCTGGCCCGGATTTCGTCGAGCAGTTCCGGCGGGTGAACGCTGCTGGCGTCGGTTCGGCTGCCCGAGCCTGGAGCGTCAAACCCGCAGATCAACACTCCGTTGATCGCTTCAGGTGGGTAGGACACCGGCACGCCCATGCAGCCCACGCGCCGACCGACATCACTGAGCAGACGCCAGATGGTCTTGGACCTGACCCGCTTGGCGTTGACGAACTGGATACTGTGAGTTCCAGGCACGCGTTCAGTGAAGTCGAAGACACCGTGCTGTCCGGGGTTCTTGCCCGTCAGGAAACTGGTCCAGGCCGGGTAGGTGAAGTGTGGCTCCGTCGAGAGCAGCGGACCGTGGGTGCTGCTCTCCCGGAACCTGGCCAGGTTGGGCAGCTTGCCTTCGGCGATCCAAGGGTCGATCAGATCAAAAGTCGCGCCGTCCCATCCAATAATGACGACTTTGTGGTTATGTGGAGTATTTCGCATGGTGTCCCAATCTGCCTTTTCTGGTCACGTCTGGTATCGGCATCTGGACAGGCTTCAGACTGTCGTGCACCGGTGTGTTGCCACCGACGCTTGCCAATATTCGGTGGACTCCAACCTGTGATTCAGTGCCTGGTCTGTCACTACTCGATGTAACCCAATCCTGACAGACGCTGCTGAATCATCTCCCGTTCCTCGTCGCTATAGCCCGCGTCCTCGGAGTCAACCTCATCGACGCCTGCAGCGACGCTCGCGTCGACCCTCTGACCCGCCTCTATCCTCCCCGCCACGATGTCGTCTATCACTTGGCCGTCTATGTCTGAGGCGATGCTCAGGCCCAGCAGCTTCAGCGTTGTCGGGGCGATGTCGCCCAGGTCTGCTGGCGAGTGGCTTCCGTTGCCCAATTCCGCCAGTTGGGGACCAGCCGCTACCAGGACACCGTTGCGCCGGTGGATCCCGGTAATGTCGCGTCCTGCGACTGCCACCGGGTCGGGATGGATGACCGTCGGTTCGCCGTCGTGCTTCGGATGCGACTTGGTCATCGTAAACGTCGTGCCCTCCCACCAGTCCAGGATCAGGTCTGGTGCATAGGGCTGTTGCGGGCCGTCGTATACTTCGCTCGACCGATAGACTCGCGGGATGACCTGCTCGCCGGTACTGGGGTCCTTCAGGTCGGTCAAAGCGCTGATCACCCGCTCGCAGGCCTGATCGTATTCCTGGCCGTCGCCGACTATGCCCTCCGGAAACAGGCTTTTGCGGTTGATCCAGACGCACGGCGAGAGAGTGAAGCCCTCGTAGACAAAGGCCACCGTCCGAGCCCAGTCCACCGACGGCAATGACATGGATTCGATTGCGGTCCGCCCGCCGGGCATGAGTCGGACCAGCATGGCCTTCTGCTTGGCGGTGAGCGTGCGGCGCAGGAAGCCATCCAGACCCGCGATCAGGTCGTTCTTGAGCCCACCCTTGGCCTTGGCCCAGGTGAGCAGGCCCGCCTGGGACAGCGCGTTGTTGAGCCGTACTCGCGGGCCGCTGGTGGGCCCGGCGCCGTGATCGGACATCAACATCACGTTGGCTTCCGGAAACCGCTCCACGAGTCGGGCCAGTTCCCGGTCGCAGTGGGCGTAGATGTCTTCTATGGCCCCGCTGAAGGACATGACTTCCTCTGAATCACGCCCCGGGTGCTGCGGATGAGACTCGTCCATCAGGTGCCAGAAGTGATGCTGGACCTGATCGGTGGCGTTGTACACGATGGCCAAGACGTCAACCGGGTCCTCTTCCATCATGGCCAAGGTGACATCGGTTCGCAGAGACTCGATGCGCTTGAACTCAGCCAGCGCCTCGGCCCGATCGGCGTTGGTCTTCATGTGTCCCAGGTGCCGATTATCGATGCGATAGTCGCCGACCTTGGCCTGGGCCCGCTCGAAGAGCTCCGCTGGCGTCGCGATGCCGGCTTTCTCGTCCGGGGCGTCGAGCCCGCTGATCATGAAGCCGTCGATCTGGCGCGGCGGGTAGGTCATGGGCACGTTCACGCACCCGACCCGCAGCCCGGCTCGATTCAGCATGGCCGGCAGGTCGTTGTTGCGATCCTGCCGGTTGCCACCGTTGGTGTAATCGAACCTGTAGCTCCCCTTGTTGGGCGTGACGAAGTCGAACAGCCCGTGCTGGCCAGGATTCCTACCGCTCAGGAAGGTGCACCAGGCGCAGGCCGTCACCGGCGGGATGGTCGAACGCAGTGGGCGGTAGCTGCCGGCCTTGATCAGGCGTTCCACGGTGGGGAGCTTGCCGGCGGCAACGAATCGTTGCAGCAGTTCCGGCGTAGCCCCGTCCCAGCCGACAAGCAGCAGCTTCGGCGGGCGCCTGCCCGAGTTCAAGCCAGCATCGTCTCCAACGGCCGGTAGATCGCTCATGAAATAACCGCTTCCGTCGACAGGGCGCGCCTGTCGACCTTTCCTGTTGAGGTCTTGGGTAACACGCTCAGGAACTGGACCTCCTGGGGAAGCATGTAGGCCGGCAATCGGCCCGACAGATGCTGTATCAACCCGTCTCGGTCCAGTTCCTGGCCTGCGTGCAGTACCACGCAGGCTCTGATCCTGTTGCCAATCTCGTCATCAGGCACGGCCACTGCCGCAGCCTCCTGCACTGCCGCGTGGCCAAACGCCGCCGCCTCTATCTCACCCAGCTCGATCCGGTAGCCGCGACTCTTGATCATGTGGTCGCGCCTCCCCCGGAACGACAGATTGCCCTCTTCGTCCCAGCAGGCCAGGTCGCCGGTGCAGTAGATTCGGTGGTCCGTCCCGGTGAGGTCCGGCTCGGTAACGAACCGCCTGCCTGTCTTCTGCGGGTCACCCCAGTAACCCAGTGCCACCGTCGGACCTTCAACGCAGATTTCACCTTCGGCGCCGGTCTCGGTGATCAGCTTGCCGGCTCGGTCACGCAGATAGATCGTGTCGCTGCTGGAGGCACATCCGATGGAGATCGGCGTATCACCCTCCGGCGGGGCCGGCACCCGGTACCAGGTGCAGACGTTTGTTTCCGTCGGCCCGTAGAAGTTGTACCAGTCTGCCTTC
>JANQGB010000479.1 GCA_028277545.1 Phycisphaerae bacterium
CCACCCGGGGCGATCTGCCCAGGCCCGTCATCGCGCCGGTCGTGGCCGATGCGGTCTTGCAAGGCTTGCCGCAGGCGTCCGGCAAGAGTGGCGTACCCAACCTGAACTACCTGGCTATTCCCAGCACCTTAACGCGGGACCTGCACGCCTTCCAGGAGATGGTCGGGTTCGACCGGGTAGCCGTCCTGACGGGCGTGCCCCTAACCGAAGCCATTTCCGGCATGGAATCGCGGATGCAGCAAGCCGCCGCCGAAATCGGCGTTGCAGTTCAGGTGATTCGGGTAGAAGACACAGCGGCCTCCACCCTGGCGCAGTTATCCGAGGAGACACAGGCGGTGTATCTCTTCCCCCTGCTTCATCTCTCAGCGGAGGAATTCGACCGCTTGCTGGCCGGATTGGTCGAGCGTGGAGTGCCCAGCTTCTCCCTCCTTGGCGAACCTGAGGTGGAGCGCGGGGTGATGGCAGCGCTCAACCCGGACATCTTCCCGCGCCTCACCCGGCGGGTTGCACTCAACGTGCAACGGATCCTGCTCGGCGACGCGCCCGAATCGCTCTCAGTGGCGTTTGCTGCCGGTGAGCGCCTTGTCGTCAACATGCGAACGGCACGGGCTATCGGCTTCGGCCCTTCGATAGGCACGCTGCTGGAAGCCAAGCTGCTCTACGCCGAGCCGGAACGCGCCGCCCGCCAACTCACGCTCGAAACGGCGGTGCAGGAGGGTGTGGTCGCCAACCTGGCACTGGCAGCGCAGAACCGCGCCGTGGCAGCGGGCGCGCAAGATATTCGCATCGCCCGCTCGGTGCTGCGGCCTCAACTCGATGTGTCGAGTACCAGCCTGCTGATCGATCAAGACCGGGCGGAAGCCAGCCTGGGCAGCCAGGCGCAATACACGCTGTCGGGCGCGACCACGCTTACCCAAGTCCTCTTTTCGGAACAGGCACGGGCCAACGTGACAGTCCAGCGAAGACTCCAGGAGGCCCGTGAATTCGACTGGGAATCCGACCGGCTCGACATCGCCTTGCAGGCGGCGGAGACATACCTCAATGTCCTGCGGGCCAAGACCTTCGAACGCATCCAGGACGACAACCTCCAGGTTACCCGCACCAACCTCGAACTGGCGCGGGTACGCCGCGAACTCGGCCAGGCACGCGCCGGCGAGGTGTTTCGGTGGGAGAGTGAAATCGCCCGGAACCGCCAGAGCCGCATCGACGCCTTCACGCAGCGCAGGGCCAGCGAGGTTGCGCTCAATCAGGTGCTCAACCACCCGCTCGAAGAGCCGTTCGAGACCGCAGAAACGAGCCTGGACGATGCCGCCTTCCTGACCAGCGGGCGCATCTTTCAAGCGTATCTGACGAACATCCCGTCGGCCAACCGCCTTCGCGACTTCATGGTGATCGAGGGGCTGCGCGCCGCGCCGGAGTTGCAGGCCCTCGGCGCGGGCGTCGCCGCCCGACAGCGGATCCTGATCTCGGCGCGGCGCGCCACGTGGTCGCCTACGATTGCCCTCCAGGGCCAGTTGACGCAGAACGTAGCCGAAGCCGGGGAAGGCACAAACGGCCCCGCATTGCCGCCTACCATTCCTACCAGCATCTTCCCCGAGTCGAGCGAGCTTTTCTGGAACGTGGGTCTGAACATCACCCTGCCTTTGTCACAAGGGGGCAAGCGTAAGGCCGAACGCGCCCAGGCGCAGGAAGAACTCACCCAGTTGCAAATCGAACGCGACCTGGCGCAGCAGCGCATCGAGCAGAACGTCCGCACGGCGATGCACTTCGCCGGTGGCTCCTACGCCGGCATCCGCGAAGCCGAGGCCGCTGCTGAGGCGGCCCAGAGGACGCTGGACCTGGTGATGGATGTGTACGGGCAGGGCGTCGTAGACGCCGTCGATGTGCTCGAAGCGCAGAATGCCGCCCTGGTGACCGGCGAAGCCGCCGCCAACGCCGTCTATGACTTTCTGATCGACCTGATGCGCTTAGAGCGCGCGACGGGGCAGTTCAGCTTCTTCCGCACACCCGACGAACAGGCCGCGCTCTTAAAGCGGGCCGAGGCCTTCATGGCGCAAGATTGACCGCTCGCTGATTTCATGCGCACCCAGACAACCAAGACCATGCCCAAGCAAAACAGATTCTTTATGCTGCTCGCCCTTTTGCTCATTAGCCTGCCTGTTCTTGCAGGATGCGGCGGAGAGGATGAATCGGCAGATCCCATCATCCGGCCCGTGCGGTATGAGCAGGTGTTCCTGACCGGAGGCAACCGGACGCGTGCCTTTGCGGGCACCGCGCGGGCAGGGGCAGAAACGGCCTTGAGCTTCAAGGTGGCCGGCACTGTGCAACAGGTCAACGTCGCGGTGGGCGACCAGGTGCAGACCGGCCAGATGAT
>JANQGB010000671.1 GCA_028277545.1 Phycisphaerae bacterium
ACCCGCCGGCCGAAGAGGTCCGACATGGCGGGTTCGGGCGTCATGCCCAGGTGTCGTCGGACCAGGGCTCGCCAGTTGAACGGCCCCTGGTCGGGTGAAGTCGCCTCACCAAGCACCATCTGCACCAGGGACCAGAGGTTGGAGCGGCGAATCTGGGCCTCGTTGACTTTGAGCCCCCCCAGCTCGATGAACACGCCGGCCGAGGCTGGAACCCGCCTGGCCAGCGACCAGGGCGAGATTCGCGGGGGTTCCTTTGCGGCGGGCGCACCAGCGGGCGGCAGGACGGCGCAGGCCATTATCGCAAGGCATGCAAGCCTGGCCCGGCGCATAGGTCGGTGAGCGATCATGGATGAAGATGGATCAAAGGTCTTCGACGTCGTCGCCGTCCTTGGCCGGTGGCGTGTCGCCCGGCTTGGCTTCCGGC
Source organism: Phycisphaerae bacterium (assembly GCA_028277545.1). Taxonomy (GTDB): domain Bacteria; phylum Planctomycetota; class Phycisphaerae; order UBA1845; family UBA1845; genus JANQGB01. The sequence continues at coordinate 425 of JANQGB010000671.1, forward strand.
TCCGCCTCGTCGGGATCGGTATCCCTCAACTCCTGCTGCTGGAGTTCATCGAAGAGCTCGAGTAGCGTCTTCTGACCCAGTTGCTTCAGGTTCGAGGACGACTGGGGAATCTGCTGAAAAACGCCCTCAATGGAGTCCTGGAACTTGGCGGCGGCCTCGTCCAACTCCGGGCCGGCAGGTTCGGTCGGGGGCTCCGTGCTTCCCTCGATAACCGGAGCGCCGTGAATCTGTTCGCCCTTAACCTGGGGCTCAGGCTTGGAGAGCGAGGTCACCGCGATGGTCAGGCAGGCGGCAGCCGCCAGGCCACCCCCGATGCGAATGACCCACTGGGAGCGACGCCGCGGCTTGGGGGCCGCCGGCTCGATACAGGCCAGCAGTCGGTTGCTGAAATCGGCGTCCAGCTTGGGTTCGCCGACGTCAGAACGGATAACGTGGCCGGCCACCTCCATCAGGGCCAGTTCCTGACGGCAGGCGGCACACTGCAGCCGGTGGGCATGCAGTTCAGTCTCCAATCCGGGAGATAGCTCGCCGTCCAGGTAGGCGTCGAACAGATTTTGGGCTTGGTCGCAGTTCATTTCGATAATCTACACATTCACCCTGACCGGTAGCGCCCGATACTATCGGCAGAAACATCTCTGCCCACAAGCTTCGCGCTCCCGTTGCTGCAACCCTTTTTACCCAGCCAGGTCCGTCAGGATGCGGAGACGCGAAAAATCTTCCGCCAGGACCGGCTCGAGAATCTCTTTAAGACGGGCTCTGGCCCGGTGCAAGTGACTCTTTACCGTCGCTACGGGCAACTGCAGGATCCCGGCGATCTCCGCACAGCCCTGCTGGTGGCGGTAAAACAGCACCACCGTAGCCCGCTGGGCGTCGCTGAGGTGGTCTACCGCATCCCAGACCAGGGTTTTGAGCCGTTTGGCCTCTTCGCTATGGGCGCTTTCCTCGTCGGCCGAGGGAGATGCGCCGGACATCAACGTGAAATCCACATCCCCGGTCAGGTCCTTCTTGCGCCGCATCGAATTGAGGCACAGGCGGTACCCGATGGTGAACAGCCAGGTGCTGAAGCGATAGTCGCTGTTAAACGAGTCGAGCGAGCGGAAGGCCTTCAGAAAGGCATCCTGGCAGATCTCCTCGGCGTCGTGATGATGCCGGATAATCCGCAGGACGAAGGCGAAGAGCCGATCCTTGTGCGAATCGATCAGCTCGCGCATAGCCTCCCGGTCGCCGCGCTGGGCCCGGCGGATCAGCCGCCGCTCGGCGCCGCGCTCTCGCGCATCGCTCACCTGTTTGGTCAACGTCTTCATAGGCCGACGGATCATTATACCGTTATCGACGCGCTTGCGTTGCATTCTTTGCCCGCTGCGGTAGACTCACTGTGATTCGCCGGACGAACCGGCCTCTAACGGTATTATTGACAGTAGCTTATGTCCAAGTCAAGCCCGGAAAATGCCCGGCGGATCTCCAACAAGAAGGCCCGCCACCGCTACGAGGTGCTCGACCGGTTCGAATGCGGGATCGTACTGGTAGGCACGGAGGTCAAATCCCTGCGCCAGGGGCTGGCCTCGCTGGACGAGGCCTTCGCCCGCATCACCGACGGCGAGATCTGGCTGCACGGCCTCCACATCACGCCCTACTCCCACGGCAGCGTCAGCAACCACGAACCCGCCCGCCCGCGGAAGCTGCTGCTCCACCGCCGGCAGATCGACAAGCTGATGCCCAAGATACTTCAGCGGGGCTTGACTCTGGTGCCGCTGAGCGTGTTCTTTTCCCCACGCGGGCTGGCCAAGGTCGACCTGGCCCTGGTGCGCGGCAAGACCCACGCCGACAAGCGACAGGATCTCAAGAAGGCCGAGCACAAGCGGGAGATGGACCGCGAGCTTCGCCGCG
>JANQGB010000502.1 GCA_028277545.1 Phycisphaerae bacterium
CTCGCGAGCTGCCGCGATCAACTCCTCAGCTTCCAAGGATTGCCTCACGCCCGACACGAGAGGGTCCAGGAGGGTGATCTCGCGCAGGTCCCGTGCCACCGACATATAGCCACCCAGGCTGCGCCGGGCGTTGGCAGCGGCTGCCCGCGCGTTGCGCACGGCAAGTTCCGCCGACAGAATCTGGCCACGGGCCAGGTTCTCATCGAGCGCGCTCGCCGTTCCCGCCGCGTATTGAGCCTTGATCGCTTCGTGAGACTTCTTCACCAGGCCGAGGTTCTCTTGCGCCACGTCCAGCAACTCTGCCGCCGCGCTCGCCCGAAAGTAGGCGATCTTGGTGTTGGCGGCTAGCTGTGTGGCGAGATGGGCGATTCTCAGAATCGTCTCGTCCAAGGTCGCCTGGGCGACCTCCTGGCGCTTCGGAATCATCCAGAGGTCCGCGATGTTCTGGGCAATCGATGCCTGGATGTTGGCCAGTCCTCCGCCTTCCGGAAGCTGCGCCGAGAACGCGAGAGTCGGGTTGCTCAGCAGCCCGGCCTGCACCCACTCTGCTTTGGCTACACCGATGGAGGCGAAGTCCGCCTGGAGTTGACGGTTGTTCTGCAGGGTGACTCGCAGAGCCTCCTCCAACGACAGCCCATCGTTGAAGGTGGCGTCCAGCTCGGCGTCGGTGAGCGGGGGAGCATCCGGATCGCATGCGACCTCCACGCCAGTGGCCTGGGCGATCAGCCGTTGCGCTTCTGCGAAGTCGGCCTGTGATCTGACCTGCGCGCAGCCGCCCAGGGCCCAAGTCAGGGCAAGCACTGCGAGCGTCTGGGCGCGTCTACGTGCCGGTCTGCTGGCACCAGAGATTGCGTGTGTCGGTCTATTCATATCTTGACTCACAATAGCATCAGTGATGTTTCATGCTGTGTTCTGGTCTACAGCGGCGCCGCCGGCAGGGCTGGCTGCATGCCGGTGATATCGGCGTCCTCTTCAACGGCAGGTTCCGCCTCGACGGGCCTGCCAAATCGCAGGAACAACGTGGGTACAACAAACATGTTCAGGAAGGTCGAAGAAAGCAGCCCGCACAGAATGACAATCGCCATCGGCGTGAGAATCTCTTTGCCCGGCTGCTCTCCGCCCAGGGCCAAGGGAACCAGGGCAAGGCCGGCCGAAAGTGCCGTCATCAGAATCGGAGCCAGCCGCTCCATCGCCCCGGTACGAACCGCCTCGCGGAAGTCCGCGACACCCTCGAATCGTTGGAGATGCCGGATGTGCGAGACCATCATGATGCCGTTCCGAGCGGCAATCCCGAACACGCTGATAAACCCGATGACAGACGCAACTGACAGGATGCTGCCGGACAGGAACACGCCGGCCACACCACCTATAAGTGCCAAGGGCAGGTTGACCATGATCAGCAGCGCGTCCCGGATGGAACGAAAGACAATGTGCAGCATGAACCCGATCCCGAGAATCACGACGACTCCGAGCAAGCTCAGGCGGCGGCTGGTCTCTTCGGCGCTCTCGAACTGCCCGCCATACTGGACGTAATAACCGCGTGGCAGGTCGACTTTCTCCGCGATGGCCTGCTGGATGTCCGCCACGACGCTTCCCAGTGCCCGATCAGCCACGTTGCACATCACCACGATCTTGCGCTGGGCGTTCTCCCGGCTGATCATGTTCGGCCCGCGCTCTTCGCTGACCTGAGCAAGCGCCTTGAGCGGAATCTTCATGCCGGCGGGCGTATCGACCAGCACCTCGTCCACCATGGCCGACGAGAAGGCCTGCCAGGCATCCGGGCTCGATGGATCGCCGGCGCGAATCACCAGGTCGAAGGAGTTGCGTCCTTCAAGCACCTCGGTGATGGCGTCGCCGGCAAAGGCGGTCTTCAGGGCGGTGGCGACATCGCCTACTCGCAGCCCGTACCGGGCGATGGCCCGGCGATCAAACTCCACGCGATGGATCGGAATGTCGTTCTGCTGCTCAACGGTCAGATCGACCAGGCCCGGAATGTCGCTCATCACCGACTCAGCCTGCTTGGCCAGCGTCCGGAGCGTCAGCAAATCCGGCCCGAAGATCTTCACAGCGATGTTGGCCCGCGTCCCGGAGAGCATGTGATCTATACGATGCCCAATGGGTTGGCCAAAGGTAGCCTGCACACCGGGGATCACGCTCACGTCGGCTCGAAGTGCCTCGAGAAGTTCCGCTCTGGTACGCCGAGGTAGGCCCAGGCGAACCGGGGCCTCCATGTCCAGCGTCAGATCGATCTCGCTTCCTTCGGTGTTCATGCCGTGGGCGTCCGCCTCGCCGCGGCCGGTGCGCCGGCCGATAGCCGCGATCTCCGGATGCTGCATCAGCGTCTCCTCAACGACATGCGCAAGTCGATCGCTTTCTTCCAGAGAAATGCCGGGTACGGACACCAGGCCTACCACCAGGGCCCCTTCACT
>JANQGB010000574.1 GCA_028277545.1 Phycisphaerae bacterium
GGCCAGCGCAGCGTCAACGTTGCCAGCCCGGCTAAACCGGCAAATCACAGTCGCACAACGACCTTCCGCGCCCCGCGGCAGCCTGATCTCGCGCCTTGGACAGCCGCGTTGGCTTGGGTTAGGCTCTCACCGCCGACATCGTCGCTGAACGATGCCCACAGTCACCCCTGGCATGGACGCGGTGAATGACCGTGAAACGGTCCGAGAAGATCGCTCTTGGCGCCCTTGTGGGGGCTGCTGTCGTCTGGGTGAGTTTAACCGCGCTGACCGCGGTAGAGGCGAACGACGAGTCGGCGCAAATAGCTGCCCCCCCGGGCGAGGTGAAGCTTAAAGCACTGAGCCCCGCTCGCGTCGCGTATCTGGAGCACCGCGGCCCGTATTGGGCGCTTGGTGATCTGTTTCGCCGGGTCGCCGAATTCATGGCCGCCAACGACCAGCCTGGCCCCATGTTCGCCCGGTATCTCGACGATCCCGCGAAGGTGCCGGTTGGTGAGCTACGGGCCGAAGTCGGTTTCCTGGTGACTGGTACGCTTGACGCACCAGCTCCCTACCGGACGAGGGTGTTACCGCAGCGAAACGTGGCTTCACTGATCGTCGAGGGGCGGCTGGGCCGGGCGCCGGCATCTTATGCCCGCGTGCGGGCCTGGATCGAAGAGAACGGCTACCAGGAGGGGCCGGGAATCACCGAGTTGTTTCCGGTCGCCGGCCGACGGCAAGGCTCCGGCCCGTCCATCACCGAGATCCAGATCACTCTTCTCGGCCGCGATCAGGCGCTACCGGCAGACGCGGCGGCGCCTCCACCGAGCGGGAGCGTGCAGGAGCGGCTGGACAACAGGCGGTTGGCAGAGCGGATTATCCCGTCGGGCGCGGATTACCCCGACGAGGCGCGCCGGTGGCTGAGCCAGTATCTGCTTCGCCTCGATGCCGTCAGAACCACCGCTGGCATCGTATACCCGGCGCGGCAGGCTGAGTTCGAGGCGGTGGCCAGTCCGATCCTGGCGCGTTCGAGACTCTTGCCTGCTGCTGAAGAACCACGGGCCACGGCGGCAACGTCGCCCCGCTGGACCGGCTCGCCGAGAGCCAGTAACTCCCTCAGCCGGCTGGACGCCCTGCTGGTGAACGTCACGCTGAAGCGGCTGGAGGCCGGGGACGCACTTGGGGAACTTGTGGAGTTGACCCAGGCAGTTCCGGACCTGATAAACTCCTGGAGCAGACCGGACCCGGAGGGCTGAGCGCAGGGAGGCAGGCTCAGGCCGGGCAACAGAACAGGTAGCCCGACGCTGATAGGTCAAAAGCTTCGAACACTACTTTGGGAAAGAGCCGAGGATCGACCCCGATGAGCATTCTGGTCAACAAGGATACGAGAGTTATCGTTCAGGGCATCACTGGCAAGGCGGGGGCATTTCACACCGCCCAGTGCCTGGAGTATGGCACTTCGATCGTCGGCGGCGTATCACCTGGCAAAGGTGGCACGCGATCCGAGCACGACCTGCCGGTGTTCAACCATTGCAAGGACGCGGTGGCCGCGACCGGCGCGGACGTCAGCATGGTCTTCGTTCCGCCCGCCTTCGCGGCTGACGCCATAATGGAGGCGGCCGAGGCCGGTGTCTCGCTGGTCGTGGCCATCACCGAGGGCGTGCCCGCGCTGGACATGGTGAAGGTGCGCAAGTACCTCGACGACCGCAGTATCCTGTTGATCGGGCCGAATTGCCCCGGGATCATCACGCCGGGCGAATGCAAGATTGGCATCATGCCCGGCTACATTCACCGGCCACCGCAGAAGGGCAGCCAGAACGTTGGCATTATCTCCCGCAGCGGGACCCTGACTTACGAAGCCGTCTGGCAATGCACCACGCGGGAGCTATCACAGTCAACCTGCATTGGCATCGGCGGCGACCCGGTCAAAGGGCTGAATTTCAATGAGCTGCTCAAGATGTTCGAGCAGGACGACGACACTGACGCCATCATTATGATCGGGGAGATCGGCGGATCGGACGAGGAAGCCGCCGCCCACTACATAGAGCGACATGTGACCAAGCCGGTGGTCGCGTTCATCGCCGGCCAGACCGCCCCGCCCGGCAAGCGGATGGGCCATGCCGGGGCCATCATCAGCGGCGGGGAGGGAACGGCCGCCTCGAAGGTGGCGGCACTGCGTGAAGCCGGCGTCGTGGTCAGCGAGTCGCCAGCCGGCATCGGCGAGGAGATGGCCAAGCTGCTGCGCTGATACGCCGCTGACCAGCAACGCCGTAGGTCACCCCAAGGTGATGAACGACGACAACACGCCACCTCGACCCGGCACACACGCTGACGGCGGGGACCTCCCGCTGGCGGTCCC
>JANQGB010000675.1 GCA_028277545.1 Phycisphaerae bacterium
CAGGCTGACCAGCAGGCGCAGGTACTCGGTCCGCTCTTCTACCTGCTCGGCGCGGACCAGGCGGGAGGCCCACCAACGGGCCCGAAGCTGGTTGCGAAAGCCGATCACCACCGCCCAGACGGCCACCATAACCACGATGGAGACCACCATCCGGCGGTTCGAAGTACGAGACGAAGCCCGATTCATTCCGGCAAGTATAGCCGAACAAAGCGACAAGTGGCATCAAAGCCCAGGCGAGGGTAAAAGGAGGGTGGTCAGGCAATCAGAAGACCAGCACCGAAGCCAGACCAAGCCGCCGCCACCAATAACAACGACTGCCGGTGCAAGCGGCCAGGGAGATATGCCCTCTTGAAGTCCTGACGGTCAGACGTTTTGACTCTAGATGTCTTCTGCCGTTCTGCCGTTCTGCCGTTTTGAAGTTTTGAAGTTTTGCCTTTTTGCCGTTTTGCCTTTTTGACTTTTTGACTTTTTGACTTTTCGAATTTCAGCTTTCGGCGTTTCGGCGTTTCGGCGTTTCGGCGTTTAAAGAATGCCTCTTTTGAGCGAGGATGAGCTAAAGCGTTTCTGCCGCGGCGGATCGACCGGAGATTGGTCGGACCGGGCCACCGCGCTGTTGAACCAACAGCGTCGCAATTGGGCTCAGTTGCGGGAGAGCTATGCCGCGCTGACCCAGGTGCGGATGCGTCCGCTACGCCTCTGTGCTGCCGGCGTGTACGTGCAGCACAACCCGGGCCGGTTCGCCAGTGCTATCGCTCGGCCCGATCCGCCGCCCGGCGTTACCCGGCCCTGCGCACTATGCGAGCCCAACCGTCCTACAGAGCAGCTTGGCCTGGCGTACCACGATTTCATCCTGCTGGCCAACCCGGCGCCGATCTTCAGCGAACACCTGACGGTGGTACATAAGGAACATCGCCCCCAATCGCTGAGTCAGTGCGTGGGCTCACTGCTGCGCCTGGCCCGCGACCTGAGTTCAGGCTACACGGTGCTCTACAACGGGCCGGGCGCGGGCGCTTCCTGCCCCGAGCACCTGCACCTGCAGGCCTGCCGGCGCGGTTCGCTGCCCATCGAACGCACCGAGGCGACCAACTGGCGCCTGTTGCCGGCGGCCAACGGCGCTAGCACGACGGTCGAGCGTTCGATCGAGTTGGGCCGGCCTGCGATCCGCCTGTCTGGCAGCGATGACGAAGCACTGTCGGCCGCGACTCGAACGCTGCTGAAGTGCGTGTCGGCCGAGGCCGAGCCGATGGTCAACGCCGTGTGCCGCTACGAACCGTCGGCGCGTGGATGGAGCATGGTGGTCTTCCCGCGGTCGCGGCATCGTCCCTCCTGTTTCTTTGCGGAAACCGACGCCCGCATGCTGATCAGCCCCGGCGTCATCGACATGGCCGGCGTGGTGATCGTGCCGCGGCTGGAGGATTATGAGCGGCTCGACGACCAGGCCTTGGCCGCCGTCTTTCGCGAGGTGTCCATCGACGCGGAGGATTTTGATCGGTTGTGCGATCGCCTGACAGAAGCTGGTCAGCGGTAGACGGTGGCCAGGTCCGCGGTCGGGAAGTAGTGGGTCAATATGGCCCGGTAGTCGTGGCCCGCCAAGGCCATCCCCAGCGCACCTATCTGGCACAATCCGGCTCCGTGGCCCCAGCCCGCGCCGTCGAAATGAAACCGCGTCGCCTCGCCGTCCGGGGTCGGCGGCTGACGGTCGACCCGCACGCGAAAGGCGCTGCTGTACAGGAACTTGTTGTGCAGGGCCTCGCGAATCACGTATTGGTCGGCGATGCGTGCTACGGCTCGATCACCGGCATGGGTGCGGTAGACCAGTTCCAGTTCAACGGCCCGGCCTGACACTCCCCGCTTGGTGACGACGAGGTCCATGAGCCTGGCCAGGTCTTCAGGGGCGTGGTTTTTGCGAGCGAGCAACTTCTCCAGCTCGCGTCGTTCATAGGACACCGTCCATCTGAAGAACCCGCCGCCGGTGTCCACCCGCCCGAGGTAACGCGGCAGGTCGCCCTCCCTGATAGCCGCGGGGCTGCAGAAGGCATCGTTGTTGGCCTGATCCTCCGGGTCGACGAACGGGGCGATGTTTTCGTCACCGACCGGCTTTCGCTGGTGCAGGGCTGAGTTCGCCGGGGCGTCCACCACCGCGCTGAGTCCGGGCTTGGTGAGGTTCCAGACCACTTCCGGCCTCTCCGACACACCGCCGCAACTCTTCGAGTAGTTGGCATCCACT
>JANQGB010000633.1 GCA_028277545.1 Phycisphaerae bacterium
GTTCGCAATCCGCGATGTCACCCTCCGTGACGCCGCGGCGTGGGTCTGCCACCTGCGGGACAGCGAAGACGCAACCGTCCACAACGTTCGTGTTCGAAGCCGCGTGAATCACAACAACGACGGCATCGACATCGACGACTGCCGCCGGGTTACCGTCTCAGACTGCAACATCTCGTCAGGGGACGATGCCATCTGCCTGAAGAGTACGCTGGGGACGGGCTGCGAGAACATCGTGGTAACCAATTGCGTGCTGAGCTCCAACTGCTCGGCCGTCAAGATCGGTACGGAGTCCGTCGGTTCCTTCCGTAACATCACGATCGGCAACTGCAGCTTCTACGACGTCGGTCTCTGCGCGATCAAGATCACCTCGATGGACGGCGCGGAAGCCGAGAACATCATCATCTCCAACATCAACATGCACAACGTCCGGCGCGCATTCCTCATGCGATTGGGGGAACGCAAGCGGACCTACGCTCCCGGCAGTTCCCCGAAACCGGCCGGCTGCATGCGCAACATCGTGCTCGCCAACATCAATGCCGTTGTTGAGGATCCCGAGCACATCGGGCAGTATATCTGCGGCATCCCCAGACACCCGATCGAGCACGTCACACTCGACAACATCCGCGTCTTCGCCACCGGGGGCTGCACAACGCCGCCCGACCTGAACCCGCCCGAGAAGATCGACGCCTACCCCACAGACAAGACGTTCGGTGTATTGCCCGCCTCCGGCCTCTTCATCCGCCATGCCCAGCACCTCAGACTCCGGAATGTCGTATTCGATGTGGCCGACACCGACAGTCGCCCCGGAGTAGTCTACAGCGATGTCCGCAACCTCCACGCCGATGGTCTATCGCTGCCCCCAGTCGCAGAAGCCGGAGAGCCGATCGTGCTGGACGAATCGAAGGCTGTCTTCACGAACGTGACAGACGCACGAAGCGGCGCACCCATAGGATCATGAGAATATGAAGAGCGCGATCGCTCGCGCACAAACCGCTGCCGCATCGCTGCGGGACTCATACAAGCGCCGCAAGCAAGCATGAGTTCCGGAGCAATCCGGCGACTCCGGAGTGATGCGCGTGAGGGCAAGTGGCTGTTGCCACAAGGGTCACGTGTACTTGCGGTACGTCTTCCCGTCGCGGCCACCGCCAACACCATCGTAGGGCATGCCGGGCCAGAACGGATCGTCAGGTGTCAGACCTGCGATCTCCGCATCATCCCAGGGAAGATGGATCTTACACTGGCACTTGCTGGCCGGGTAGGTGGCGCAGACGATCTCCAAGGCCTGCAATGACGCCTCGATGTTGGTGTAGTCTGGCTTGCCGGAGCGGATCTGCTCCGCCAGAATCGTCAGGTACTTGAGCTTGTCCTGTTGGTAGTCAGGGACGATCTCCGTCGGCGTCGGATGCTCGGCGTTCTGGATGAGATAGCTGTTCTGGAGTGCTCCGCCAGTGCCCCACTCGATCACGCCGTGGGACCCAATCATCCGGTAGGACATGTTGCCGAAGTCGGAGTTCACGAGCACCTCGTCGCCGGTGTGCATGATACCGCGCACACCCGCCTTCGACTGGAGGTAGGTGATCTCAGTGGTTCCAACGCGCATGCCGTCCCGGTAGGTCTTTGCGGAGGACTCGGTCGCGCACATGACCCAGTCGACCAGGTCGTCGCGGAGCAGCAATACGAGGTAGTGAAGCCAGTGGATGCCGGCGCTCATGATATCCCAGTTCACGCACTGGATCTCGACGGTTCGCAGGGCGCCTATGTCGCCGGCCCAGACACGATGCATCGCTTCTTCTGCGGCCGGCTTCAGCGCGTGGCCGTGTGGAACCTGGACCGGGATGCGGGCGGCCTTCAGCACGTCCACAATCTCGCGTCCGTGAGCCACGGTATCGCCGAGGGGTTTGTCGGTTATCATGCCCTTGGGAGCGTACTTGACGGCTTCCTGGACGACCTCGTGGTGCGTGGGCGGGTACGTGTGCACGCAGACGATGTCAGGCTTGAGCTCAGAGAAGCACTGCCGGTAGTCGGTGTAGAGCTGAGTGCAACCGGTCTGGTCCTTCACGCGCTGAAGTGCGTCGGGACTGGCGTCCGCTGCGCCAACGAGTTCGAAGCCGTCCATTTGGTGCAGGCCCTTGATGAACGAGCTGCCGCCCAGGCCACAGCCGACGACGACGCCTTTGAGAGTATCGGATGTGCTCATTGTCTATCTCCTCGGTGATTGCTGCGCCAGGGAGTCGGACATGTCGGACAAGTCGGACATGTCGGACGGGGCGGACACGTTACGGGGACCAGGGCTGAGGGGTGCTGGTGACGATTTCGCCGCGGCAGGCTTGGGTGATGCACATGGCGAGGTATTGGTCCTGGAGGGCTTCCTCTATCGGGTAGATGGGCGGGCCGCCGCGGACGTAGCTCCCCATGCCCAGGAGCATGGCGCCGACAGCGATCTCGTCTTCGTGAAGCGTGGCGGGAGCGAAGGGGTTGCGGTAGAGCAAGTCGTTACCGAGTTGAATGCCCTTCAGGTAGCGCCCTTCAAGGACGCCGTCGAGGTCGTCGCCGCCAATTGCATGGATCTCGAAGCGGAGCTTGAGAAGGTCCATGGCCTCGGTCATACGGGTGAGGTCGTTGTTGACGATGCAGCCGCGGTCGCCCTGCACTTTCACCAGGGATGGGCGAACGCCGGTGAAGTACTCGCCGGGCCAGTCGAAGATGCCGGTCTTGCCGTTCTCGAAACTGACGAGGGCGATTTGCTGCTGGGAGTCCCCGAGTTCCAACGTGGTCGGAGGGGCGCCGCGGCCACGCGTCTTCACGCGACGATCTTGGTGCGCGATGGCACGGACAGTGAAGGACTCATACCCAACTCCCAGGTACTTTCGGATCAGGCTCGCGCCGTGATAGCCATGCGCCACGGAA
>JANQGB010000636.1 GCA_028277545.1 Phycisphaerae bacterium
GCCGACCAGTGCGCCCAAAAAAAGACACCGCCGCGTAAGCGACGGTGCCCTTGGATGGTCTCGAGCCGATACGGCTCTATCCGACCGACTAAGCGTCGAGCGGCTTTACCTGAGCAGCCTTGGGGCCCTTGGCGCCCTGCGTCAGCTCGAAAGAGACCCGCGCTCCCTCGGCCAAGGTTCTGAAGCCATCGACTTGCACCTCACTCTGGTGGACGAACACGTCCTGACCGTCGTCGGACTGGATGAAACCGTACCCCTTAGTGTCGTTGAACCACTTTACTGTGCCTTCGGGCATAACTACAACCTCTGCGCTACTGAGATACACCACCGCCGGACCTGTTTGAAACAAACACTGCTTCTGCCAGATACAGGACCTGTGCGAACGGAGATGTCACTCTTATCAGCGGGCAGTATGGAGGCCCGCACACGCCAAGTCAAGACGTGTTTCGGCAAAAAAAGTCGTGCCTTATTCGACCCGTCAGGCACGCAAAATTCGGAGACAACACCCCCCCGCGGCAGCAGGGGCAGTGCGGCGGAGACCGATCTGAGCCTCAATCGCCCTGCCGATTCGCACACGTGGAGGGAGTTTTGTCCATTGTCACTGACCACACTCCCCGCCGTGCTCGGAGAAGGCGGCCGCCGCCCGCTGGCCGATTTCTTCGGGAGTAAGATCGGCGATATGGGTGGCAATCGACCATTGGTGGCCATAAGGGGCGCTTACCTTGCCGTAGCGGTCGCCGCAGAACATGTCCTGCAGCGGCATGGTGGCCGTCGCACCGGCCGCAACTGCTTGGGAGAAAGCCTTGTCAGCGTCGGTGACGTAAAGGTGTACTGTCACGGGCGACCCACCCAGGGCCTCCGGCGACTTGGCGCCCATCTCGGGAAACTCGTCGCATAACATGATTGTGGAGTCGCCGATACGCAGTTCGGCGTGCATCACGCTCTTGCCGTCCATACCCGGCATGCGGAAGAGCTCCTCGGCGCCGAAAGCCTGCTTGTAGAACTCGATGGCGGCACCGGCGTTGCGGACGATCAGGTGAGGCGTGACGGTGTGGAACCCCTCAGGAACCGGCTTAACTTGCCCTGCCATAGTTGCTCTCCTGCTTTGAAAAGGTCGATTTGTCCAGATTGGGGTTCGGTCCGTCCCTCACCCCCTGCATCGGGGGGAATCATAGGATTAGGCGCTGTACCTGTCCACGCGAGCTGTCTGCCCCCGCCCGGTCGCTCTGGGGCACGGTGGCGCACACCAGACTTGTCGCCCTCAGTCGGGCGCGCTACGATCGCGGCCGCGCGGGGGTGAGTCGGCTCTTCCCGGCGTCGGTCCTGAATGCAAGGAGCTGTCCGGAATGCGGATCTGGGGGCACAACAAGCGCGGCGTTGGTCTGCTCGTTCTCCTCGTGCCGGTCCTGGCTGTTGCTGGGGCCTGCATCCCGGTGGAACAGGTTGAACTGGACTTCGGCCCCGTGGACGACGTGGCGGACGGTGGCGACGAACTCTCGATCGACACCGCCGATGCGGGCACGGTGCAGGTGACGCCGGGGGAACCGGCCGAGTCGGTAAGCGAGACGCAACTGGACGGCGAAGCACCGGTCGACGCTCGGTCGGGCACGGTGTCGGTCAGTGCCGACCAGATCGAGCTCGAGGTGGCCGGACCGGGCAAGCTGGCGGCAGCCATGCAGGAGGCAGCCACGGAAGCCCGGATCGTGGTTCACATCGCCCCAGCCGGCGAGGACGGTCCCTGCGCCGATGAATTCGAGGTGCTGGACTTTACCGCCACGCTGGCTGGCGAGGGCTCGAT
>JANQGB010000662.1 GCA_028277545.1 Phycisphaerae bacterium
TGCCCGGATTCCCGCCAACGCGGTAACGCTGTATCGCGTGCAGGAGGTGGAGGTTGGCCCGCCACCGGGGTGGCATATCCGAAGCGTCGAGCCGCAGCATCGTATAGAGCGCGTCGGCGACGTGCTGGTGCCTGTCGATGCCGGCTCGGGCGGCCTGCCGGACGACCTGCCGGTCGGCGAGTCGCTAGCAGTTTGGCTCGACGTCGATATCCCCAAGGGAACCGCTCCGGGAACTTACTTCGGGCAGGTCTTGGCTCAGGCCGGCGACCGGACAGTCCGCGCCGTCGGGCTCCGGGTGACGGTCTGGCCCTTCGTTCTGCCGGACACCGCTGACGTCGTCCTGCTGGCCGACCTGGATCATCCCCGGCTGTTCAGGCACCACGTCTTCGTCGATGGCCGGCCATACGCCCCCCTGCGCCGGTGGGGCGACGATGCCGTCGGCGCCCAACTCGACGGTGTCCTCACCGACACGGTGCGCCTGCTGCAGAGTCATCGGGTCACTGCGCTACTGCCCCGGTTGACGCCCGACGCCAAGGTGGACGGCGATGCCCGGCTGACACTGGACTGGTCGCACTACGATCGCATCGCCGTCCCGCTGCTGGACGGACGGCACTTCTTCGATCGTCGGCCCTTGCCGCTGTGGCAGATTCCGTTCAGCGAAGAGTTCCCCGCTCCGCCGGTGTACGGTGCCGTTTTTTCTCCGACCTACTCCCGCCTGACGGAGCAATACCTGGCTGCCTGTGCCCGTCACTTCGCCGACCTGGGCTGGCTCGACCGCTCGTTCGTGGTCTTACCCTCTGTCGAGGCGCCGGTGGACGACGCCTACCGCACGATCAGGCATTTCGGGCGGATCGCCCGCAAGGCCGACCGAAACCTGCAGCGGCTGGCCACGTTCTTTCCCCAGGACATGGCCCTCTATGGCTGGGACGGCTTCGTCTGGCAGGACGTGGCCCGCTACGTCGACATCTGGGCTCCGCCGGCTCAGTTCTTCGAGCCGCAGCAGATGAGGCAGCAGCGCATGCTGGGGCGGCGCACCTTCTGGTCGCTGAACCACCCGCCGTTCAGCGGTTCTCTGGACCTCTCCTCCGGCTCGTCGGATGTGCGTGTTATCGGCTGGCAGGCGCGGGGCTACGGAATCGAGGCTGTACTGCTGGGCACCATCAACGGCTGGCCAGACGAACCAGACACTGCCGAGCCGCAGGACTGCTGCCACGATGGAGCGGCTCCGCTGATCTATCCTGGCCGACATTTCGGCCTGACCATGCCGGTCCCCTCGGCCAGATTGAAACGGCTGCGCCGCTCCATGCAGGACGTGGCTTACCTGTCGCTGCTAAACGATCTCGGCCTGGAGCACATCGGCGCCGCCCTCACCCAGGCGCTCTGCCAGCGCGCCGGCACCGATGCCTACGGCGCCCACTTCGCAGACGGTGCTGCTCGTGGCTGGACGTCCGATCCCGGCCTGTGGTCCTTGGCCCGCCGAATCATGGCCGACGAAATCGTCCGGGCCATGCGGCGGAATGTTACCGCTGGCGACAGCAGGCCTGACGACGGATCCAGTGCTGTGGTGGCCAATACAGTC
>JANQGB010000705.1 GCA_028277545.1 Phycisphaerae bacterium
AAAGGCAAGGCGCTGGACCTGGCCCAGTGCGGGCCGGTGGACAGGTTTGACGCCCGCATCACCGGCACCGCCGACTACGCCGACGCAGCCGACAGCGACGTGGTCATAATCACCGCCGGCATCCCGCGCAAGCCGGGCATGAGTCGCGACGACCTGGTGCAGACCAACGTCAAGATAGTCGGCAGCGTCAGCGAACAGATCGCCCGGGTCAGTCCCGACGCCGTGCTCATCGTGGTGTCCAATCCGCTGGACGCCATGGTGTACACCGCCTGGAAGAAGAGCGGCTTTGCCACGCAGCGGGTGGTCGGCCAGGCGGGCTGCCTGGACATCGCGAGATTCCGCACCTTCATCGCCATGGAGCTCAATTGCAGCATCGAGGATATCAACGCACTGCTGATGGGCGGGCATGGGGACGACATGGTGCCTCTGCCGCGGTATACGTCCGTGGCGGGCATTCCTGTTACCCAGTTGATCTCTGAAGAGCGCATTCAAGAGATCGTCCAGCGTGCCAAGGTGGGCGGCGGCGAAATCGTCAAGCTGATGGGCACCAGCGCCTACTACGCCCCGGCCGCCGGCAGCGTGCAGATGGCAGAGGCGATCATAAAGGACAAGAAACGCATTCTACCGTGCGCCGCGTTCTGCGAGCAGGAGTACGGAGTCGGAGGCTACTTCGTGGGCGTGCCCTGCGTGCTGGGCTCCGCTGGAGTGGAAAAGGTCATCGAGGTTGAACTCCAGCCGGCGGAGCGCGACCTGCTCACGTCGAGCGTCAGCCACGTTAAGGAACTGGTTGCCCTGGCGGAGAAGTTCCTGGCCGGCTGACACGGCTGGATGTTGTATTGGCTGGCGCCCGTGGTCACTGCGGGGCAACCGATTGGAAGTGGAACGGCTACACGGTCCCGGCGGGCAACGGCCGGGGCCGTGGGCTCGGCTCCGTACCGCCCCGACGATCCCATCAGGTCGAGCGGGCCCGGCTGGCCAGGGTCCGCTTAATCACCTCACCAAAACGTTCCAGGCGGAACGGCTTCTCCAGAACGGCAAACGCCGGTTGCAGCTCGCGCGGATCGAGAGGCCCCAGCGCTGCTGAGCCGGAGGAGATTACGACGGGTACACCAGAGTCGATGTCGCACATCTTTTGAAGGCACTCGCGGCCCGAGAGGCGTGGCATGCTCAGATCCAGAATCACCGCGTCCAGCCGCTCGTGTTCCGTCTTGAAGAACTCGAGTGCCTCCTGCCCATCAACTGCTTCGGACACTTCATGGCCTTCCATCTCCAGGTAAAGGCGCATTACATGACGGATCGTCGGCTCGTCATCAACCACGAGTATCCTGGCCATCAGAACTCCCATTTAGTCAGACGGCCGCGACCCGGCAGACACGGACAGCACAACGACCTCGCTCGAGTGAGGAGCTGTCCCGCCAATCGCGGCACGAGAAGTATGCGATTCCCCCAGTCCTGACTGCGGCATCAGGCAAGCCCAACGCCCGATGATTTCTCCAGCACGACGTTATTCTTGGCGCCGGCTGTCATTTTAGCAAGGCGAGTCGACGCCAATCACCTCAAATACGCCTGTAACGCCAGCCGTATCGTCTATTAACGCCTAATATGGGGAATCCACCCTATACGAGGCACAGAAGCGATCCTGCGGGGCGATGCGCGGTGAGTTTATTGGGCTAACCGTCAACCTTGCCAACTACTTGAAGATGAGCCGCGCGACCCATCGCCGCGGGATCACGCCACAGGCGCCGCTCGAGCTTCATCCACTGCCGGCGCTGTTCTGCGTCGGCCAGCAGGTGGCGATGGTGCCGCATCGGCAGGACTGTCTTGCCGACAAGATCAATGATCTCAAACCCGGCACGCTCCAGCAGTCTGGCCACCTGGCCCGGCGAGTAGGTGTGTATGGGAAACCGCTCCTCGGCATCGCGCGTAAGCCAGTGGGTGCGGCCCGTGCGGAGAAACTCCTCGAACTCCTCGGGGCTGCCCTTGTCGAGATAGAAGTCCAGCGCTGCCCAGCGATTATCGAAAGTGGCCACCAGCAAGCCGCCCGGAGACAGGCAGCGGTGAATCTGCTTCAGTGCCTTGGCGGGCGACGTAGTACAACCGATCGGGTCTCCCAGTGCTACCGCCAGCGCGTAGTGTCGACGCGGCAGTTCGGAGAGCTCGCACAGATCTGCGCGGACGAACGTTGCCCGGGCATCCAGCGAAGCAGCCTCGAACTTTCGCC
>JANQGB010000751.1 GCA_028277545.1 Phycisphaerae bacterium
AGGCGTGTCGTCAACCCAGGTTGTTGACGGCGTGGCGGTAGAGGCTGCGGATATGGGACTGTATGGCACGCCGGGCCTTGCGGACGTCGCCCTCCTGAATCGCATCCAGGATAGCCTTGTGCTCGACATGGTCGGCCTCGACACGTTCGGCAAGCCGGGCAATCTCGAAGAGACGGGTCGTCACCCTCAGGTCCTTGATGATCCTGGCCATCACCGAGTTACCGCAAGCGCTGGCAAAGAGCTCGTGGATTCGGTCGTCGGACTGCCAGTGATCTTCCGTGTGCATATTGGGCAATCGTGCTAGCCCTTCGATTTCGCTCTGTGCGGTAAGGAGCTCGGCTTCGTCGATCCGTCCCAAGGCGTTTGCGAGTGCTTCAGCCTCGAGGACTTCTCGGACCTTCAGGCTCTGCAAGTATTCCGAGAGATCGACCTGTCGGACCATGAATGAGCGGCTGGCATGCTTGGCGACCAGGCCTTCGCCCTCGAGCCGTTGCAAAGCCTCCCGCAGTGGCGTACGGGATAAACCGAGGAGTTCGGCCAGCCTTCCCTCAACGATTATCTCGCCACCACGTAGGCGACGCTTGTGAATCATCTCCGATATCGCCGTGTAGGCGCGGTACGACAGGTTCTCGCCGCTCGGGGATAGGCCTTCCGTAGTTTGCTGGTCTTGCACGTCAACCACTAGCCAGTCTGGCGCTGCCGTCGATAGTTACACAGCAGTTTACGCTAAGAGTATACAGCTCTCATACGATTTAGCATGAAACAAGTATCAATGCTCCCCGGCGGCCTTTCCTCTCCCTGCGCCGGTCGCCGCCACCACCTCGTTGCAGCAGGTGTCCGGCAAGCCTTCGCACACCTTGCCTAGGGCGCCACAGTCCGGCACATCCGGAGTTTGAGCCATAGCGGAGTAAGCTGCGGCGAATCCCGATATTCGGACGAGATCATCCGAAAGCGGCGCTAGACGCCGGTATCCCACAGCTGATTCGCCAGGGATGGCGATCGATCGACAGCTCCCTGTTGGAAGGGAAGTTTGGACCGTGCAGCAACGTCAGGCGGTGCCGCCATACGTTCGGCCTTCGCGTGCGTGCTCCCGGAAATCCGCGAGCGACCTTGCTCTCTACAGATCCCGACGCAGGATCCTCGAGGATATGCGCGCCAATCAACGGAGTGCCCCGGATAGTGCCTTCACCATCGTGCCACGGTTTAGCGTCTCCCCGAATATACAACATTGATCAATGTATTATACCAGGGGCGGGAATTATTGACCGGCATGCGGCCAATCTCGAAGGCCGATAGAGATGACGGTTTCGGGCTGGGCGATGAGTTTGTTCCAGGCGTCACAGCCGGCGTCGAGGATGGCCTGGGCCTTGGGCCATGACCCCAGCCTGCGCTTTCTGTGCGTCAGCTATAGCGAGGGCCTGGCCAACGAGCATACACGTCAATTCCGCATGGCCGTGGACGGAGCCTCGGCGTCCGCCCGGGCCAGCGTCATCGACTGGTACGACGGTACGCTCAGCACCCGGCTTAACGACAAGGAGCACGGCGTCATCATCCTGGTCATGCAGCGCCTGCACCAGGAGGACCTGGCCGGCTACCTGATCGAGCGCGGCGGCTGGCACCAGCTCAGCCTGCCCGCCATTGCGGTCGAGGACCAGGCCGTGCCAATCGGGCCCGGCGAAGTGCATCGGCGCAAGCAGGACGAGGTGCTGCACCCCGATCGGGAATCCCGAGCGACCCTCGATCGGATCAAGACGGAGATTGGCAGCCTGCAGTTTTCGGCACAGTACCAGCAGAACCCGGTCCCGCCCGAAGGCAACCTCATCAAACGGGACTGGCTCAGGGCCTGTGACGCAGCACCCCTACCCGGCCGCGGCATCAAGGTCGTGCAGAGCTGGGACATCGCAACGACGACCGATGAGCGCAATGACTGGTCGGTCTGCACGACATGGGCTGTCAAGCGAAAGGACTACCATTTGCTCGACGTCTGGCGCGGCCGGGTCTACCGCATCGTGGCGGGAGGCTGATCGTGGCGAACGAGCGGGGCAGATCTCATGTGCAAGAGCAACAACAACTTGAGCCCATATCTGCGGCGACCGAGTTGGACCTACGAGCAGTTCCGGCGCGACCAAGCCAAGCGTGCCCGTAGGGCGAACCGGCGGATCGAGTCCCTTGCCGAACCCTCGACCTGCCGACCTTCTAAAAGGGATGGGGACGATGTCGAGCCTGCTTAGTAGGAAGATCATCGAGTTACAGGAGCTCGATACAGCAGCATTGCGGACGCTTTGGGGGGAGATCTTCGGCAGGCCTCCCCCGAAGCATGCCAACCGCGACCTTCTCCCGCGCGCGCTCGCATACAACATTCAGGTGCAGGCATTCGGCGGTCTGCGGCCAGCCACTCGCCGCCGGCTGGCCCGGGCGGCCGAGGAGATCGCGGCGGGTCGGACGCCGTCCGCCCCTCCAGCTGTCGTCAAGCCGGGCACGCGATTGCTGCGCGAATGGCAGGACGTCACCCACGAGGTGATCGTCATGGAGGACGGCGTGCAGTATCGCGGCAAGACCTGGTCCTCACTCTCGGCCGTGGCGCGCGAGATCACCGGCACCCGCTGGTCGGGTCCATTGTT
>JANQGB010000786.1 GCA_028277545.1 Phycisphaerae bacterium
TAGACCTGGCAGGCCTGCGGCTGGTCAACCCGATCATGACCGGCTCGGGAACCAGCGGCTATGGGCCGGAGCTAGCTCCCTATCTTGACCTGAGGCAGCTTGGCGCCTTTGTCACCAAGTCGGTGACCGTCGAGCCGCGGAAGGGCAACCCACCTCCGCGCACCGTCGAAACCGCGGAGGGCATGCTGAATGCCATCGGCCTGGCGAACGTGGGGCTCGAGCGGTTCGTGGCAGAGAAGGTCCCGTACCTGGCGGAGATGGGCACACCGGCCATCGTCAACGTGGCCGGCCACTCGATGGAGGACTACCTCACCGTGTGCCGCCGGCTGGACGGCATCGACTGCATCCGCGGGCTCGAGCTAAACGTCTCCTGCCCTAACGTCGCAGACGGTCTGGAGTTCGGCACCGATCCGGCCCGCCTGCGGCAACTGGTGGCCGCGGTCCGCAACGAGATGCAGCAGAGCCTGTTGATCGTCAAGCTCTCACCCAACGTCACCGACATCACGGCCACCGCCGCCGCCGCTGTCGAAGGCGGAGCCACGGTGCTCTCGCTGATTAACACGCTGCGTGGCATGGCTGTTAACGCCGACAACCGCAAGGCCATTCTGGCCAACACCTGCGGCGGCCTCTCCGGCCCGGCCATCAAGCCGATCGCCCTGGCCATGGTGCACCAGGTCTACACCGCCCTAGCTCGCGACGCCGGGGTGCCACTAATAGGCATGGGTGGCATCCGCACTTGGCGCGACACCGTGGAGTTCCTCCTGGCAGGCGCCACCGCTGTGGCCGTGGGCACGTCGCTGTTTGTCGATCCAACCAGCCCGGTGAAGATCCGCGACGGTCTGGCCCAATACCTCCGGCACCACGGCCTGACCTCCCCGGCCGACCTGGTGGGTGGTGTTCAGGCCTGAGATAATTCCATGCAGATTCCCCACCCCTGCTGCGCAGGGATGGGGCAACCGGGCGGTAGGGTCCGCTGTGCGGACCGTATTCGGGGCAAACGCTTGCGCGCTGTTCTGGTCCGCACAGCGGACCCTACCCCTGGGAGGGGACACTCGATACGCGAGTCTGGTCCGCACCGCGGACCTTACGCTGCGGCATCGCGGCGCCGTTCAATGACCCTCGCCGCCGTCAATCCTGCCTCGAACAGCACGACCATGGGCACGGCCAGCAGGACCTGGCTGATAATGTCGGGCGGCGTGAGCAGCGAGCCACCGATGAAGATACCGAAGATCACGTAACGCCGTGTCCTGGCCATCTGCCGTGCGGTGACGATCCCCGTCAGCGACAGAAACACCACGGCAATGGGCAGCTCGAAGGCCAGACCGAAGGCGAAGGACAGCGACAGCACGAACGAGATATAGAACTTGAGCCCGAATTCACTGCTTACCGACGCCACGGCGTCGAGCTTCTCCAGCGGCACGCTCAGCACGCCATCACCGGTTTGAATACACAGCCGCCGCCCACCCGGGTTGATCCAGGTTGCCCCCAGGGGCGCATCGGCTGGCGGCTGCGAGGCCACAGGGAAGACCGGCAGATCGTCCACGTTCACTGCACTTGTCTCCGCCGGGTCGTCCGCCTCGCCCAGCAGCATCCTGGTAAACCCGGTTCGAGAAAGGTCGGGCAGCCCGAAACTCTGGTTGAACCGCACGAAGAAGCTCAACACGATGGGCAGCACGATGAAGTACATGAAGGCCACGCCGGCCACAAACAGCATGACCGACACCGGACCGAAGAGCTTCACGAAGCGCTGCTCGCGAGCGTACAGGCCGGAGGCCACGAACATCCATAACTGGTACAGGATCCAGGGCATGGATACTATCAGCCCGCAGATCAACCCGATTTTGAGGAAACCAACGAACGGATCCGACACGCCGACGGCCATCAGCTTCGGCGGGAGACCCTGGGCGTCCAGCACCATCATCAGCGGCCTGAAGATGATGGCCAGTACCTCCTGCGAGTAGACCAGGCTGATCACCGTCCCCAGCACCACGCCGACCAGGAGCTTGATCATCCGCCCGCGCAGCTCTTCGAGATGCTCGCCAAAGGACATCCGGGCGTCATCGACCGCACCGCCGGCCGGCGACGCGCTGCCCGAGCTGTCCGGGTTGGATGAGGTCTTGGTCATCGGCGGGATTCTAACGATCGCCGGGAAGCCGGGTCAAACCGCATGCGGACCATGGCAGTCGCGGGGCGATCACCGCTATCACCCGCTCGCCCGCCTACTGGCATAGCTGAGCCCGGCGGGTACCATGTATCCTGGCGATAACGATGCTGTGCGCAGCAGCGACAGGTTGCTGAGCTTGACGGAACATCCGATCATGACGGACGAGATTCTCAACGCCTTCGTTGAACGTATCGGCCCCTTCCCGCCGCACACGGTCAGCATGGTCGGCCTTGGCCCCGGTGATGCGGGCCTCATTTCTGTTCGCGGCGCGGTCCGGCTGCGGCAGGCGGATGTTGTAGTGCACGAGTCCACCCACCGCCCGGGCGGGGCCTGGGCCCTGCTTGACGATGTCGTCGTGCAGGTCTTCGTTGGCAGGGCCGCCGATGGCACGCGGCCTGACGCCGGCCGGACGGTCGACCTCATCCGGCCTCATGTAGACGCAGGATGTAACGTAGTCTATCTCAAGAGCGGCGACCCGTTCGTCTTCGCCCGTGGCGAGCAGGAGGTGAGCGCACTGGCCAGGGCGGGCCTCGATTTTGAGGTGGTGCCCTGTTGCACCGCCGCCAGCGCGGCTGCCGCGTACGCGGGCGTTCCCGTAACCGAGCGTACCGCAATCGACGCCCTCTGCCTGGCCGTCGGACGATCCGACCGGGACGCGGGCATCCCGTCGCCCGACTTTGCCGCCATGGCTCGAAGTGGCACACTGGCGGTCTACCTGGCCGAATCGAACCTGGCAGCGATCTGTAACGAGTTGCGGAGCGGCGGCCTGTCCGGCACCACGCCGGCCACAATCGTGCATCATGCCACCCGGCCCGAACAGCGGGTCGTCACCGGCACCATTGACACCATCGTCGCCCAGGCGTCCGAGGCCGGGATCGACAGGCCCGCCGTGGTCTTCTGCGGTCGTCAGGCCGCCGCGCAGGACAACCTCCGCTGGTTCGACCGCCGGCCGCTCTTCGGCCAGCGCGTGCTCGTGACTCGACCGTGGCACCAATCCGCCGCCCTGGCCGGCAGGCTGATGGCGCTGGGTGCCAATGTGGTGGAAGCACCGACCGTCACCATTGAACCGCCCGACGACTTGGCCCCGGTGGATGAGGCGCTGCGGCGGCTGGATACCTACGACTGGCTAATCGTCACCAGCACCAACGGCG
>JANQGB010000947.1 GCA_028277545.1 Phycisphaerae bacterium
TCCGACCAGAAGGCCGCGTTGCGAGCCTGGGACTGCTCCCACTCCCGGACCTGCCGGGTCGTGCGGGTGATCTCCTCGCGAACCCAGCCGATGTTCGCCAGCGGTCCGTAGGGGGTGCTGACGTTCTGGAGCATGTCGAAGAGGCTGGTGTCGCCACTCTCGACCACTGCGTTGGCCAGGGTCTCCACGAGGAGCCGGTTGGCGTCCTCCCGATTGAAGCCATCGGCAATGGCCTGGTCCAGGATGTCCTGAACGGCTTCCTCGCCCGCCGTCACATCCCCGGTCGCCACCACGTTGGTGATGGTGCCGGCGATGTTCTCGGCATAGGCCATGCCATATTCCCGCTGACGCTCCTCGATGCGGAAGGCGTTGTGGCGGGCGGCTATGGCCTCTTGGGCGGCCCCAGCGCGAGGCAGGAAGAACTCGGCGACGTCCTCCGCCTCGTAGGTGTGGAGGCCCTGCTCCTCCATGAACTGCCGAAGCTGACCACCGGCCCACTGCTGGAGGACCTGGGGATCGTCGGTCTGCTGGAGGTGGATGAACTGCCCGCCCGGCCCTTCGATCTCCGGGTTGGACATGTAGTTGGTCAGCAGGAAGTCCTCGTAGGACATCCCCTGGCTGCCCAGCCAGTTCCGCCGCCAGCCGCGCTCGAAGTGCGGGTTCATGGCCCGAAGCTGGTCGGCGTAGTTTGTCTCGTGCGCCTGGTCGTGCTTCTCCGCGTCCCGGATCACCTGCTCGAAACTGGCCCGGTTGAACTCCATCCCTTCGAAGTCGGGATGCTGGCCGGTGGTGAAGGCCATCTCGGCCTCGGCATCAGCCTCTTCGTTCTGCCGGGTCAGCTCCTCCTGCATCAAGGTGTCCAGCCGGGGCCGGATCGTGCGGAGGGCGGCGGCAAGGTCAAGCAGGGGGTTCCCTTCCGGCGGCGGGGCCGGGAAGGCCGTGCGACGCGGAGCCTGGAAGGTGTCCACCGGGGTGGCGGCTGGGGTGAGCCGGGGAAGACCCGGACGGAAGAGTTCTGCCATGGGTTAGCTCTTGGCTTGGGGTGTCGTGGGTGGTCTGAGGTCGGGCGGCGAACTGGGCGCAGCGATTGGGCAGCCCCGTCCGTGCGATACGACGGGGATAGTAGCGCCGTGAGATCGGGGAATGATTGCGGTCGAGCGAACCGCCAAGTGAAAAAGAGTGCCCCCCTACGGGGGGATTGCCGACAAATCACATATGCGATAACCAGCTCGGATGTTTGACCCCAAACATTGGGGGTTTTCCCGGCCGCTTCTTGCGGTCTCTGGTGAGCATTTGCCTGGCCGGGTAATTGCCCTCACCTCAGCGCCAAATGCTCACCAGAGAGCACTACAGAGTCTCCAGGAGTCATTGAGTCCCCATCCCCCGCTGCGCAGTCAGCTTCGCCGCCCGCTTGCCCAGCGCACTGGCGTTGCCCTTGGACAGGTACTCGCCGCGGAGACCCTGGTAGGTCTGGACGTCGATCCACCGGATCTTGGCGTCGATCAGGCCGGCCTGCTTCTGGTTGACCTCGGTCAGCCGGGCGACCTTGTTCTGGAGCGCGGTCATTGCCCGGAGGATCAGCTCGTCCTCGGAGAGCTGGCCGGTTGCGACCTTCTCCTCGCCCAGAACGTAGGCGCCGTCCTTCTCGATGGCCGGGAGCACGTCATAGAACAGCCAGTCCTGGAACAACCGAGCCACCGGTTTGTCGCTCCGGGACAGCAGGCGCCACAGGCCGTGCTTGTTGATGACGGGGATCGCGATCCCACCCTGTGTCGGATACAGGGTGCGCCGGGGGATGCGCCGGGCCTCGCTAGCCTCCAACGGACGCAGGGCATAGGTCACGTTGACCGAGCCATCCGCCCTGACGCTGAAGCCCAGCACTTTGCAGACGTCGGCCGCCACGAACCACGGCTGGTCGTTGAGGGCGACCACGCGGATGTCGTCCAGGGTCTGCGGGAACGTGAAGGTGCTGATCTGGTTGGTGCTCATCGTCTGATCCTCTCTCGGCTGTCGAGTGCGCATTGGCGCTGAGTGCCGGGTGTCCGGCTTTGGGTGATCCGGCCGACCCGGCGACGGTGCCGGGCCAGCTTCGGTTGACCTATGGTGGGGGTTTACTCCAGGGGTGGAGAGATCAGGACAAACCAACGAGGATCTGGGCCGGCATGTCGGCCTCGAAGATCCCCAGCTCCTCCTCCACCTGATGCAGCACTTGGAACGGGTAGCTGTTCGTCTCGGCGTAGATCTGCCCGCCGGGCTGGCGGTCTTATCCCCGATCTTCTTGGTACCCTTGGTGACCGCCAGCCCGCCCCCACGGGACAAGATGCCGGCCCGATGAGCCAGCCGACCACGATCCCGCCGCGACAGGTACTCGCCGCGGAGGCCCTGGTAGGTCTGAACGTCGATGCGGGTGATCTTCCGGGCGATCAGGGCGGACTGGCGGGCGATCTGCTCACGCTGACACTTGATGATGCTGTTGGCCGTCTGCACCGCACGGGCCAGAAGCTCCTCCTAGGAACATCTCGCCGGTCGCCAGCTTGTCCTGGCCGGCGATGTAGCCGCCGTCCTTGCGGATCGCTGACAGCACCTCGCGGGCCACCCAGTCCTGGAACCACTTGGCGTCGGGCTTGTCCGACCGCATGACCAACCGGTACAGGCCGCTCTCGGAGACGAGGAGCATGCCCTTGCGAACCTCACCGTCCGACAGTGAGGGTGCCTTACGCTTCTCGTCTGTCTGCAACTTGAACAGGTGGTGGGAAACGCTGCCGTTCTTCAGGCCCAAATCCAACGCCTTGCAAACGTCGGCCGCCACGAACTACGGCTGGTCGTCGATGGTGACCACGCGGATGCTGAAGGGGAGGTTGAGCTGCGACCCTGCTTCACCCGCATGAGGTTCACGCCGGGCAGCGTCCGGGCGAACTGGGTCAGCGTGTGCTGCTGCTCGGTGACCTCCTGCTTCTCCGCCCCCAACTGGGCGATCTGCTCCTTGCTGATCGGCGGCGAGGCGAAGGGCTTCAGCGAAGGTCTGGGGAACCTGGGGCTGGGTCGGCTGGGTGGACCGGGCGACCAGCTTGGCTGCCATCCGGTTGAACTCGTCAATGTAGCGCCTCTTGAACTCGTCGGTCTTCGACCCCTTGAAGCCCATCACCAGGAACACGAAGCCGTCCTTGGTCATGTCGAAGTGACGCGCCAGGATGCGGCTGCCATCGGGTCGTATGAGGTCGGAGACCATGTGCGCAAATTGCGCCGATGCTCCTCCGGTGAAAGGTGGCGGACGACGTCGATGGCCCGAAGGACATCTTGTGGTTCTTCGCAAAGTACCGGGCCACGTCCCGACTGTTGGCGACCGCGGTGTCGTTCTTGAGGGAGACGACGGGAGCGGTGGCGGCATGGCTTGTGTCTATCGAAAACGTGGTATGGTTGAGGTGCATGATAAGCCGCATGACGAAGCACCAGAAATAGTGGAGGATGAGGCACACGATGCTTGTTGCTATTCTTAATGGTGATAGAATAGAAGCGTTCAATGCCGACAGAGGTGCCGAGTATTTTTGCCCAAAATGCGAAAATACTGTCATATTAAAGAAAGGATCAAAGGTCATTCATCATTTTGCCCACCATCCGCAAGTAAATTGTGCATATGCAAAAGGAGAGACACTCGCTCATCTTGCTGCCAAGACAGTTTTCCTGGACGAATTTCGACGAAGAGGGCTTCGCACAGAAGCAGAATATGAAATACAGTCACTGCCTGGAGATCGGCGAGCAGATGTTGTTGTTTGGTCTCCGAAGGGATCGCAATACGCAATAGAGCTACAGCACACACCTATTGGTGTCGAAGAAATAGAGAAACGAACTTTTAGCTATGAGGCGGCGGAAGTGATAGCGATTTGGCTTCCCTTTCTCAGAATGGATTTGCAGAACGATCCGAGAATTATGGGAAATAACGAAGACAGCTCTGTTCACATCAGCAGGTATATGGTGCGACCTATGGAAAAATGGGCGTTCGAGTACTATGGGAAGCGGCTATGGTTGTACGACCCTGCGCTTCTTTCGCTGTGGTCTGGAAATCTATTGACGAACTACAGTTGGAGGAAAGGGGCTGATTGGTATGATAGCGACGGCAATTTCTGTGTGAGCGAAGGCGGGATGTTCCCAACAACAAGGTGGAAAGACCTCAGCCTAGAGGGTCCCTTCGCGTTGTCTGATGTCCGATTTAGCAAGAGACGCGACAGCCGGTCTACGGGAAAGATTGCGATGAGGTTTCCCCGTATCCGGGGAGTATTGTCTACTTCGCCAGAGCCGTCAGCTACTCGATAAGCACAAGGTTGTTGCGACCTCTCTGGTAGCCGTGGACGTGAGAAAGCCATTCCGGCGCGGCTGAGTGCTGCCGATACCGGAAGGCCCTCCAGTAACTCTTTGAACGCGCTACGGGCGACGGCGATCTCTACGCCACCTCTCCCGTGGTCTTCAGCGTTCGCCACCCGTCGAAGACGAACCACTCACCACTACCTCCCACGGACGGGCCGAAGATGGCCTGTCCGACCCAGGGAAGCCGGACGAAGACGAAGCGTCGGTGGATCTGTAATATGAACGAATTCGAGAATTGAATGAGCATCTGATCTCCTCCAAGTTGGGTTGCCGAGGAGAAGATGGACTTCACGTTTCAGTCCGTCAAACAGAAAATTCCAATAAAAACAAACATCTATCTCCACCCGTGGAGAGGGTTTCCCGGTGTCCCTACCTACCCCCGTTGATCAGGACCACGATGTCCGCCGGGTACTCCAGCTTCTCCACTGCGCTCCTCAAGTCCACGTAGGCCCCCTTGGAGTACAGGCCGTGAGTGATGTCGGTTCGCTTGTGTCCGATCAAGAGTTTTGTGGTATCGACGGGAATTCCTGCGCCCTCCATCAGTTCGACATAGGTTCGCCTTGTGGAGTGGACACCCTGCTTGTCCTGGTCCGGGAGACCCAGGTCCCGCCGCTTCCGGTTCAACTCCTTGTTGATATACCTGTTTCGATCCCGATCTGAGAGCCAGGACTTGCCGGGGTAGAGCGGGATGAGGTGTGGACCGTCGTGCCCCGCCAACCTCTCCACCAGTGGGGTGAAGGCGGAGGGGATGGGGACCTCCCGCTTGGCGTTCCCGGTCTTCGTCCCTGGGACAGTGAGCCAGTAGCCATCGTCGCGTCGCTTCAGGTGCTCCCAGCGTAGGGCCGACATCTCCGCGCTTCTCGCCCCAGTGATCAGACCCAGGCGGTACATATCGCAGAAGGCCGTGGGCTGGATGCCCTGGAGCAAGGCCCGGATATCGTCGAAGGAGAACGCCCGCTCGGCGTCCTCCGGGTCCTTGGTCTCGCCGGTCCCGATCCGCACCCTGTCGGAATAGTCGTGGTCCAACCAGACCCGACTCTTCTCGGGCATCCATCCGATGGTGAAGGCGTGGTCCCAGACGCCCCGGAGAGCGCCGAGGGCGAGCTTCACCGTCTTGCCCAACTTGCCCCTGTAGCAGTCGTTGACGAAGGCGCGGACGGCAGGACGGTCGATCTGCGGGAGGGCGAGGTACCGCTTGCTCTTGCACCACCCGAGGAAGCGGCCGATGGCTCGCTCGTATTCCTCCTGGGTGGCCTTCGAGAGCCGTGGCTTAACGTCCTGGCGCCAGTGCTCCACCAGCTCGTCAATGCGCCGCCGCGGGTCGATCGCCTCAAGAACGAGAGCTTCAGCCTTGTCCCGGAGGTCGTTGGCAACCTCCTTCTGCGTCTCGAACTGCGGCGTTCCCCGGTATGCCCTCAGCCGGCGGGAGCGCTGCCGGTCTGCCCATTCGACCATGGCGTCCCGGAGAAGGTCCTTCTCGGTGACGCCACCTGACACAGGCTCTGTGTCGTCAGCCTGCTTGAAGTCCCGGATCAGCGCGTGCAGCTCCTCCATGGCGGTGTCATCGTCAGGGAAGTGCTTCGCCATCAGCCCGACCACCTCGGCCTCGACTTCCACCAGCTTCATGGGGAAGCGGCGCTTAGCTTCGGTCTTGTCGGGTGTGCCGAGACTGCGGTTGAGGGCGGGTGTGCGGAGCAGCTCACGCAGCTTGGCGGGGAGGGGGTAGCAGACCTCCCAGTTGTTCTTCTTGCTGCGTTTCTGGAGCTTGGCCATGTCGGGTTCCGTAGTTTCCAGCGTATCTCGTACTCCCAATATGTACTACCGGTCGCTCCGATGCAACCTCCTGATCTGCAATTATTTTTGTCGTTTCAGCGACTTAGAAAACTGCTGAGTCGCAGTCTTCTCCTGGGCACCACCTTTCATTTTCCCAACATTTTCAATAGGTTGCGACCGGAGCGAGTAACAGGGGCAAAATCTCGGGCACTCAGTTTAGTGTGGCGCGAGCTCGGACGAGATCTGGTAGCGGCGGGATGACCGGAGCGTCGGGCACGCCGAGGCGATCGCCGAGGTATCTCCAGAACGACAGGCCGAGTTTGCGGCATGTCTTCAACAGGCTGAGGAAGGCGTCTTGGCAGTCGCGGCCGGCGTCGGATCGGGTGCCGGCGGAGATCTTGCGTCGGGTGACGTGGGCCCGGATATCGTTCTCGGAGCCGTTGGTGTTGAGCGGGACCTCCGGCCGGTCGAGGACGGTGAGCAGTTCGTCCTTGTTGGCGTGCAGCCGGGCGAGCAGGCGGTCGAGGGTGACGAAGCCGGTGCGACTGGTGAACAGGGCCTCGAAGCGCTGGCTCAACGCCACCTTGCGCCGCTTGGACGGCCGCTGGCGGTAGGCCTTGAGGTCGGCATAGAACCACCAGAGGCGGGCGCGGATGCGCGCGACGGCGCGGCGCTGGGCATCGGTGAAGGTGTCGAGCGTGTGGATCAGGCGCTCGGCATGGACCCAGCACAAGGCGTGCCGGCCGACGTTGAACTGGCCGGCGTCGTCGCTGAGGATGACGGCATTGGTCAGCAAGCCGTGTGCGACGACGCTGCCCCAGAGCGCCGCCTCGGTGGCGATCTTGACCGGGTCCGGATGCACCTTGAGCGCGGTGAAGCCGACCGCTTGGAGATGGCGCTGCCAGGCGGCGTCATCGGCGAAATGCCGGTCGCGATGCCCGGCCAGCCGATCGATCAGCGGGCGCGCCAAGTGGTGTCGGCGCATATGGGCCAGGGCCGCTTCGTTGATCACATAGTCGCCATGGCCGGCCCGCAGCAGGGACAGGAAGTTCTTGCGGCTCTTCGATCCGGTGGTGGCGAACCAGGCGAAGTGGTCGTTGCCGATCTGGGTGCAGATCGCGTTGCTCGCCCGGTGGCGGGCGCCGGTGTCGTCGACGCTGATCCACGCCGCCGTCTCCAGCCCGGCCCGCAGGACGGCGCCGGCTTCGTCGAGGAAGGGCTCCTGGCCACCGACCAGCAACCGGACCAGGTGGCGCTTCGACAGGTCGATGCCGAGGTCGCCGAGATGGCCGA
>JANQGB010000699.1 GCA_028277545.1 Phycisphaerae bacterium
TTCGTGCTTTTGAGTACTGGGTCAAAGCTTCCCAGGGGGCTGGCCCCTTCGTCGAGGAACTCGCGAACGACATATCGGGTGAAAGCGACGAGGATTCGCTCGACGCGCCGCCCTGTAACCCAACGTAACGTAGGCCGAGTCTGGTCAGCCGGGACAGGCGCTGGAGTACCGGGCGCTTGGTGACATGTCTGCCGCAGTACAGACCTCGCTGCGGACGCCTGCTCGACGTTATTCGGGGAAATCCACCCTGCCGATAAGCCGGCTTTCAGCACCACTGTTTCTCAAGGATATAGGCCACTAGCCGGCCCCTGCGGGCAGTGGCAACTTGGGCAAGAACGTCCCCAAAGCAGTGTCTGGTGCCGATAGTGCGTGACCTCGGTACTGACTGGTTTCGATGCGCCAACGTCTCAAGTTGTCTGAGTTTTATCCGGTGAACCGGCGACAGTTTTACTCCGACAAGCAAGTAGGAAGGGGCCGGCAACCACCAAGTCAACATTCGCCGGGACGTGTCGATCGACGGGAACTGTCGAGCCGGAGTGTGCGAGCAACAATGCAAACCCAGCGAATACGACCATACGGCGATGATCGCGAGCGACGGAACTCGCGGCGCTGGGCGACAGACAAGCCGCTGCGCTGGCGGGTATTCAGGGGCAGACGGGTACGCTCCAGTCGCATGGTCGAGAGGTCGCTGGACGGCATGGTGTTGCTGGTGGATCCTCGCGACGTGCCGCAGCCGGGCACGCGGCTACTGGCCTGCGATGCCATCGAGTTTGACCGGCTGGGATTCCGGTCGGCTGTGGTAACGCGGACCACCCTGCAAGACGACAAAGGAGCGCTGGTGTTTGCGCAGATTGAGGCTTGATAACCATGGCGACGAATACGCATCCGATGCGCGCCTGGGTGTTACATTACCTGCTGATGGCCTTCACGGCCCTGGCGGCCCTGCTGCTGGTGCCCAGCGTGGCCCAATAATGGACACCCCATAACCGTAGGAGACGCTCGCGGCCGATCCGGCTGACGCGAGCCGAGTTTGAGGGATGACTCGTTCCGGGCGATTCGATGTCGGGATCGCGGGACGAAACACATTGGGACGAACGTCGTGCGAACGGAAAGAGAATCACCGCTGCGGGGCCCGGGCCGCCAGAGAGCCATCGAGCGTATCATGGAGGACGTGGCTCGACAGTCGCCGATAAGCTGGAAGGCCGAGTGCATGCAGGACCTGTTGCAGGATCGGCGTGGCAGCGCCCGCGTGCCCATGACCGCCCAGGTGCACTGGCGCAACGGATCACGGCGCGGCACGTGCCGACTGATGGACATGTCGCCGGGCGGCGCGTCCTTCCTGGTGCCCATGCGAGAGGTCTTCACACTGGGCTCGCGGATCAGCCTGGACGTCGAACTGGGGCCGACCCTGGAGTGGCAGGTCACCGACCGTGCCGAAGTTGTGCGGCGAGTGCCGGTCGGCGACAACACGTGTGAGGTGGCCGTCGTATTTCCGGTTCGTAGTCCAAAAGCCTGAACCGCGGTTTTGCCCTGCTATCCCTGCGTTGGCCACGCCGATGCCGAGCAGAATACAGTCGAGCAAGGTGCTCGACTTCAACGTTCATCGGCGCTCTTCCCGTCTTCTCCTGCCCCACCGTATCCGGACTATTTCCACACTGGACAGGGAACTCGAGCTCACTCTTCAACCACCGGATGAATCGGAGTGAGAACATGCGTGATCGTCATTTGTCGTCTCCTGTGCCCCAGTGCGACGCAACCGGACGGTTCCGTGGCCGTCGCTCGCCGGGAGTTACTGCACGTACCGGTCCACTCGGACCCGTCGCAGGCCCGGCTCGTCACCTACCGGTACTGCCGGGGTGGGCGGCCGCGTACAGCCCTGGCTCCAAACTGAGCGTCGGCGCCAACCCATCTATCTAATTGATGGACGAAGAGAAGCTCACCGAAATCGCGGTGGGCAGGGCGGACGATCTGGTGGCAGCGCTCACGGCCCAGGAAATCCTGGATGCCTGAACGAGAAGGAGCACGCCCCGCCTTGGGCTACCTGGACAAGGGAAAGTCCGCGGCCCGCGTGGCCCGCGACATGGGCCGTCCGGACGTCAACCTGATCTCGGTCCGTGATCTCGCAGTGGCGAAAGTCCGGCAAAAGCATCCGGCGTTAATCGTGGACCCGGCGGTGAAAGACACCCGGCGGAGGATCGCATGATGGGGGATTGGGACTAAAGACTCCGCGCCGCGGCCGAAGAGGCGGCTCAGCATGCCGAAGGGGTCATTCGCAATGACCACAGCTCTACTCGCCCGTGGCGCGTCTACTCTGAAACCCGCAAGAAGCTTGCTTGCTGCCCCACGAATGACGCGGCCGAGAAACGCTTGCGGCAGGTCGAGTACTCGCCGAAGCACGAATGAACCAACAACGCAATGAGCCAACGATGGCCGGCGCGCCGACAATGACAGGCAGATCCGCAACGCGGTCCTGCGGATGCGAGCCCACGACGCCGTCACCGACACCGGTCCGTCGTTACTTGGCATCACTGCTAACGACGCCGACTTCGTGCCCACCACCCGAGCCAGCCTCCAGGACGTGATCAGCCTGAAGGTCTGGGGCAGGACGGGCGATCCCAACCACCGACCCCTCCACTGGGCAGACAGCGCACTACTTGCTAAACTCGCTCAGCGCTCGCGACGAGGTGGGTCTGTGGAGCGTGACGGCCAGCGAGATGATCGGGGCGTGGACGTTGTTAGCGTTCGGGCGTCAGATATTAGCCATTCTGTCGCTCGGGGAGAGTGCGGCGACATGACATCGGAATCGACGCCCCAATCCTGAGGACTGTGGCCACTAGCCCCGTGCAGATTGTGGACGTGAAACACGATGCTACAAAAAGCGGGTCGAAGCATCGGGCATGTTGTGTTTCGGGGAGAAGGGCGAGGCACGTCGGTCGCGGTGGAGACTCTCCCTGACGACCAGAGTAAACTCGAACTCCGAGCCTGTGAATCATTCGTCAACACCCTCGTTGCGATTCACAAGCGCAGAATGACGCGCCCTAGTCTGGCGCCAGGCGAGTTCCCTGACTGCGTTTGCAGGGAAGACGAGCGTGAAGTGGAAATCGAGATTGCGGAGTTGGTCGCGGAGCAGAAGGCTGCCGACGAGGCCCGAAAGTCGAAGCTGGCGGAGCTGTTGGCGAGCTTTCTCTACAACAGCTCGGGATGCTGGCGCGGGACAGGAGTCCAAGTGTACGACGATGCGGCCGTAGACCAATATCCGGATTCGCGATCGCCAAGGGGGCTAGAACTGCTTGAAACGCTCAAGACGCACCTCCTGGAGCTTGAGGGTCGTGTTGAATCCCTTTCCGTAGGCAAGCTTCTGTTTCAAGAATGGTCCTGGGCTGCTGAGTCCTGTCACTCTGCGGCGATCGTCAGTAGATTCGCACCAGAGGGCAGAGATCACCCACCTGTGGTGCAGTGCGATCCAGGATACTCCTATGCGTCAGCAGAGCATGGTCAACTGCTTCCAGCGGTGATCAACAAGAAACTCGCCAAGCGCTACGGTCGATCTGCGATTGCGACACGGATTCTACTCATCTACCAACTGCTGGGGCCGCCGATCGTCGAGAGCGATTTTCCCGATGCCTATGCGAACTCGCGCCAGATGCTTAATGAAGACTCGCACGCGTTTGACGAAGCATGGTACTGCTGGCTCATGGCGCATCACGAAACGTGCCCCGTAACCCTGATTTGGCAGCGCGATGCGTGAACCAGGCCTGAATCGAGTCCGTCTACCGCCAGGCAGGACCCTAGGTCACGATCTTTGCCGCCCGAGTTATATCTGGCGAAGACCGGCGAACCTCCGCCCGACCTTGCGGGAGGGCTCGGGTGATGGGCTGTCTCGATTAGGGATCAGGGCACAAGAGTCGCGTGTTCGTACTCGAAGCTGCTGATGGACGGACCGGAGATTGGCGTTAGGTGTAAAACCTCCTCACGGCCGTTGCGAACAGACGATCCGCGATAGGTGCAGTCACTCATTCGAGTTCAGCGAACTCCACCATTCCCATCCACCGCGTCCAATCCCAATCGGACGAGGGCCCCGGCCGGGCGCGGGCAGAAGCTCCATGAATGAAGTCGTGATGAGGGATGTGACCGCAAAGGTCACCGAGGATTTCGAGGCGTTGGGCGGCCTGCGCGCCCACGACCTGGGCGAGGTTAAGCGACGGTCCAAGCAGGCGGTGGCCGTTGGGGCACAGGCGGGTCCAACGTCCGCGAGCGGATGCTGCGGCGCAAGAACATCCGCGCACAGTATACGCCAGGCCGACGGCTTCGTGATGGTGCTTCAGCTCGTACCAGCCCTTGGAAGGTGAGGTGGAAGATGTTGAAGCAGACTGTGGCATTTGCGCTGGTATCCGCGTCGACGCTGAGCGGCTGTAGTTCAATGCGGCCGGCCCGGGAGTCCCTGGCCACCGGGCAGGACTCGAACCTGGAGATCCGCAACGCCTTCCTGGCCAAGTCCTGGGTCCTGAACCGAGCTTTGATCACCGAGTCCCGGCGGGGGTACTTGGCCGAAGCCAAGCTGGCGATTCCGGCAGATGCTCGCGATTCTGGGGGGGCGGTGACCGCGGCTGCGACGCGCCGTTCTCGGTCCGGCGGAACCTGCTGTTTCTCCCGTTTCGGGCACTTGCCCTGATCGAGTGGAGTGACTGGCCGTCTTCACTATGTCCTGTGCTGATTTTAGCCCCGTGGACCGCTAGCCTCACGACATCTGCCGTTGCGCACGGCAGCACTGCTGCAACAACGTCGATCACCTCAGCCACAATGAAGAGGCGGTACGAACACGCAAGGTGTCCGTACCGCCTGATGGTGTTCTGGTTCCGCTAAGTCGGCTCTAGGCCGGCACCCATGACAGATCTAGAATCGTGTTGGTGGGCTTCTCGGTGTTGAAGACCGCCTTTACGGACATGCCCATCTCCGGCTTGCCGTCACTCATCCAGCTCATCAGCTTGGTGCAGACGCCGTCCAGTTCGACGCTGATCAGCGGCGTGTCGGCGGGCAGCCGGAACGGGGCGCCGGGGTACTTCACGATACTCCAGGTGTAGACCGTGCCCTTGGTCGGCGCTTCGGTCCACTCCATGTCGTGCCAGCAGTCCGGGCATTCGCACCGCGGCGGCAGCCAAAGGCGGTTTTCGAAGCACTGGCCGTTGGTGCAGCGGGTAGCGAGCAGCTTGCTCTGCTGGAGTCCCTGGAAGAACTTTCCCCAACCGCCGTACGAGTGAATGTGATACCAGTTCTTCTGATTCTTGATGATCAGTGGATCGGTGTTCAACACTTCGGCAACACTGCCGTCAAGTTCTATGGCCATTGTCTTGGACCTTCCTGTTATGAACCGTCACCTCGCGAGGTTCTGATCTTATCCGCAGCCATCGGGCCTGGGCCCGCCGGCCGGCTTACGGCGTCTCCATGATCGCGCAGGTTACGTGACTGCCGGTACCCGCGTGGGAGATGGCGCAGCCGCGTTTGGCGTTCTTGACCTGCAGGTTGCGGAAGTCGTCTGGTTTCTTCTTTCCGTAACGGGTCCAGCGCTCGGGGTCGGCGTGGAACTTCTCCCACTTGCCCTGGAGCTGCCACATTACCTCGACGAGCTGCCAGATGCCGGTGGCCCCCACCGCGTGCATGGTACCGATAAGGCCGCCGGAGAGGTTGGTCGGCAGGCGGCCCTCGAAGTAGGCGTCGCCGGACTCGATGAACTCGCGGCCGCGGCCGTAGGGTCGCAGCCCGATGTCCTCGTAGGTCTGGATATCGCTGATGGTGAAGGCGTCGTGGGTCTCCAGGAAGTCCAAGTCTTCAACCGGATCCTTGATGCCTGCCATGTTGTAGGCCAGATAGGCTGCCATGCGGGCCGCCAGGAACGAACTGAAGCCCGGCCAGTCCTGCCGCTTGCCGCCCTTGAACTCCTTGTAGGTGTCTTCGGTTTCGTTGGGCAGCAGCAGAATGGGCATATCGCGGCGGTCGGCGGTCCGCAGCGTGTGGGTGCCGCCGCAGATGGCCGTCAGTTTGATCGGCGTGTCGGATAGCTCGTAGGCCACCTTCTCGTCGCAGAGGATCAGCACCGCCGAGCCCACGCTCATCGCGCAGCATTCCAGGAAGCTCAGCGGATCCGACACGATGTCGTTCTTGAGGATGTCGTCGATCGTGTAATGCCCCGGATTCTGCGAATAGGGAGAATAACAGGCGTACTCGTGATTCTTGCAGGCGATCTTGGCCAGCGTCTCACGGGGCACCGCATTTTCGTACTGGTAGCGCTGGGCCATCAGGGCGTAATACGCCGCGTACATCCAGCCCAGTTCGCTCTCGAAGTCCTTGCAGGCGGCGCTGGCGATGTACGAGTTGCCGACCTTGGTGCTCACTTCGTCCATCCGCTCCCAGCCCACGACCGGCACGCAGTCGGCGTAACCGCTGGCTACGGCCTGGGCGGCAGCCAGCACAGCCGAGCCGCCGGTTGCCCCTCCGGTCTTGACCTCGATGTTGCCCAGCGGGTCAAAGCCCAGGTAGTCGTGAACCTTCGCGGCCGCCAACAGTTGATCGCCGAAGTGGTCCGCGAACTGTGAGTAGACCACCCAGTTCACCATCCGGCGGAGCTTCTCCGGATCAACCTTGAGGTCATTCTCCTCCACCGCCACGCGGAGAGCGTCGGTGCACAACTGGCAACTGTTCTTCTCTGGGTAGCGTTTGCGGAAGTCCGTCACCCCGCCGGCCACGGCGAAGACCGGCTTCTCAAACTTCGGAATCCGCAGGTTACCGGGTCCGAACTTGATCATACTGAACTCCTCTTTCTGTCACTAACGGTGCCATGTGGCATGAACTGTGCGAACAACTCGTAAAGTACGTGGTTGATTAGTCCGCGCCATCAAAGAGGCTGTCGGGCGATCGGCACATTGTGCGACCGCCATGCCAAGACTGATGTCCCCGTCCAAACGTCGTCGGCGGCCCAGTGAGTAGCGCTCCGCCGCGGTGACCGGCATCATCGCAGGATCAAACCGCAGACGCAAGCCCAGTGGCCGGTGCGTGCTGACCGGGGGGATTGGCGCTGGCGGCCTGGATTCCCGCGCTGGAAAGAGGTCGCCCGCTTGTGGTAGACTCAAGGTTTCACGGCCACCGCCCGGCAGCGGGCCACTGGCTGAGCTTGGCCACCGCGCCAAGGACGGCGGCATCCGGCGGTCGTAGCTGAGGCCGCGCCCAGGTCTGGCCCCGCAGCCCGGGTACTGGTTAGCGTACGAGAGTTAACGTGGCGTTCATTCTGCCATTCGAATCCGAGATCGCGGCGCTCGACGCCCAGGTTGCCGCGACGTCCGAGTCAGATCCGCAGCGGGCGACTCTGCAGGCCCGCTTGGAGGATCTGGAGCGTGCGGTCTACCCGAACCTCAGTGCCTACGACACGTTCGTACTGTCGGGCCACCCGCTGCGACCAAAGGCGCTGGATTACATACGCCATGCCTTCCAGGACGTCCGCCTCTTCTACAACCGTGATGTGCGCGGTGACCACCTCATGGTGGCCGGCGAGGCCAAGATTGAGATCGCCGACCGCCTGGTTGACGTGATCGTCATCGGTCAGCAGACCGGCCCGTCCTCGCAGCGGGAGGAGATGCTCCAGTTGCCCAACTCGGAGTACCAGCGCTGGAACCAGGGAATGGGCCTGCCTGACGGGTACCGCAAAGCGGTTCACTTCATGAAGCTGGCGGAACATCGGGGTTGGCCGGTGGTGGTTTTCGTGGACACACCCGGCGCCGATCCGTCCGAGTATTCCGAGGAAGAAGGGCAGGCTTTCGCAATCAACGAGGTGATCCACGCGACCACCGCCCTCAGAACACCCAGTCTCTCCTACATAATCAGCCTGGGTGCCAGTGGCGGAGCAATCGCCATCACGCCTACCAACCGGACCATCATCAACCAGTACGCCACCTACATGGTCATCAGTCCGGGTGGCTGCGCGTCGATCCTGTTTCGCAACCGCAGCCCCGAGTCCATTCGCCGGGCTGCCGAGGGGTTGCGTTTGACGTCGGCCGATGCCTTGGAGCAGGGCACGGTGGACGACGTGGTTGAGGAGGGTATTCACCCCGGGCACCGATATCCCCAGGAGCTGCTGGCCGGGGCCAAAGAGGCGATTGTCCGCAATCTCACCCAGATTCTCGATCTTCAAGGTCCGGCGGCGGAGAGGGCGCGTCGCGACAAGTTCTTCGCCATGGGCGTCTGGGGCACCGATGGCGACCCGCGCAGCGTCAACGCGCTAGCCCGGGCGGCCGTGGAGCAAACCAGGGGATACACAAGCCTGCGGAAGGCGCTCGACGAGTACATTGCCACGCAGGCCGCCGGCATCGCAGAGCGGAACGGCGAGTCCACCGACGAGGCTGCCGCCGCGGCGCAGGCCGAGACGCGCGGGAAACTTGCCCGTCTGATCCACGCGGTTGGCAAAGCTGATCTGCCCTACCTGAGCCAGGTCTTGAATCACAATCCGTACATGCTGCTGACCAACACCCAGTGGGCGGAGATT
>JANQGB010001008.1 GCA_028277545.1 Phycisphaerae bacterium
GCGTAGCCGCTAACATCCCGGTCAGCACATATGACCGGTGTGCCCTGTTCTTCCTCAGTAAGATGCACTTGGCCCGAGGCGAGCGAAAACAGGCGGGCAAGTTCGCGGATCGCTTGGCCTCGCTGGGCAGCGACTCGGCGGCACACTGGATTCAGATTGCGCAGGCGCGGCTGGCCTGCGATCAGGTGGCCGGCGCGGCCGATGCCTTTCGCGAGGCAGCCGGGTTCCTGGCTGAGGAGGGACTGGCCGAGGGCTCCTCAGATGAACTGCTCACTGTGGAAGTCGAACATTTGAAGGGCATGGCCGAGTTTCATCACGCAATAGGAGCCGATCCGCTGAATCAGATCAGGCAGTACGGCATAGCCCCCATGACTTCTGACGCCGAGTCCGATGTGCCAGCCTGCGATGTCTTGATCAACAAACACGGGCCGTACCGGCTGAGCATCGACACTGGTGCGGGTGGCCATTTGGTCCTCGCACGAGATGTGGCACAAGAGGCCGGTGTATTACCTCTGGCGCGAATCGCCAGGACCGATGTTCTCCAGCAAGGCCAGACCGCACACATTGGACTGGCGGAGGATGTGACGATCGGCGAGGGAGCAGTCCGCCGCGTGCCGGCAACCATCCTACCTTGGCCTAGGCCTTCGGAAGGAGATGATGTGGGTTCGC
This sequence comes from Phycisphaerae bacterium, assembly GCA_028277545.1. Classification (GTDB taxonomy): domain Bacteria; phylum Planctomycetota; class Phycisphaerae; order UBA1845; family UBA1845; genus JANQGB01. Next base: position 670 of record JANQGB010001008.1, read on the forward strand.
TGGGCCTGGGCGTTCTCGCCAGGGGACGAGTGATTCTGGACTTCGAGAGCAACACAGTCACACTGGCCCGCTCTTCAGATGACGATGCTTCGGGAAGCGAACTTCGCCTGCGCACTCTCCATGATTACACCCCGATCATCCCGGTCCACGTTCAAGGGCAGCAGGTACAGGCGTTGCTCGATACGGGGTGGAGCAGTATCAGAACGGTCGAGCCCCGCGCGCAAGAGCCGGTGTGGCTGAGTGCCGTTCAGGTGTATCTATCTCGGAGCAAGTTCGACAGACTCTTCCCGGACCGGCCACTTCAGACTTTCGAAGCCGGCGTAGACAGCTTCGGGAAGATCCAGATTCAGGAAATGTCGTATGGCCTGCACGTCGAACTGACCTGTGGGGGGCGAGTATTCCGCGACGCCATCGGTGTGCGACAACCGTTCCTGGACAACATCATAAGCCCCGTGGCATACGTGCAGACGGACGCCATGGTCGGAATGAGCGTTCTGGGCAATGCGAAATCCCTGACAATTGACTACCCCCGCTGCCGGGCCTGGATTGAATGGCTATGAGCTGAGGTGGTGCAGGTTAAGGTGGGCAGTGCTGTGAACAGCAGTTGGAATCGGCACCGCTCGTCTGGCGGACGGTGCATCAGGGCCCACTGAGCGAAGTGGACCTCGGGAGTCGGCGTGAGCCAGGAGACACTGTGGTGTGCTGGCCTGCCCGCCGGCGGAGATGAGGGAGAGTTCGAAGACCTCGACCGGGTCGTCGATGGCCGGGGCCAGCAGGTCGATGGTGGCCAGGACCAGGCCCGTGCCGACCTCGTCTACCGACAGGCCGGCGGTGTCGGTCTGGGGGTACTCCATGCCGATCAGCCGCAGGGGGCTGCCGGGTGCCAGGTCCTGGGGATAGCCCGAGACCGGCGGGTCGAAGCCGATGGCCGCGTCGTCATTGAAGTCGGCCCAGCCGTACCCGCCGGAGCCGCCCGGCAGCCAGGTCACGCCGGAGACCTGCAGCACCCGCCCGCCCGAGTCGCAGGCCACAAAGGCCGCCAGGGCGTCAAGCTCGTCGTCGGCCTCATCCTCGTCGGCCAGGGCC
>JANQGB010001009.1 GCA_028277545.1 Phycisphaerae bacterium
TCAAGCTCGTCGTCGGCCTCATCCTCGTCGGCCAGGGCCGTCTCCACCGACACCAACAACTCCACCCCAAACGCCGACCCCTCGTCAACCGTAACCTGATCACCCGACGAACCGACGCCGGACAGGTGCAGCGCGTAAGCGTGCTCGTTGACGTCGGCCAGGGCCAGGCCCGGCGCAGACGTAAGAGCCGCCAACATGACACACAAGGTAATGGCACTGGTCACGCCGGAGTCGCAAGACCGATCTTGACGTCTATGCAGCAGGAAGACGCACGCCGCGTCAGGACCGTTCGATCGCTGCTCCATCCATGCTTGGTGGCGATTCATTTTCTTCGCACCCTTCTATGCATTTCCTGTTCTGCTCGCCACGGCGAACATGACCAGCAACTTGTCACATCCCATTAGGTTCGCCCCCAGCAATGCATGCTGCTCCCACTACCTCCGTTTCGCCTGCCCCGCTCGTCGGGCCGGGCGCTGTTCCGCCGGCAGCAAGAGCGCAACGGTCAGCGTAATACAATTATGCACTCATCCACCCATATCCGCTGACCTCCAGGCACGGATCCCACCCCAGACACTCGTGATACTGACTACGCGTCCGATATCCGACACTGCATCCTTACTGGTGTATCTGCCAGCCACTGGGCCGCATGCTCTTCGCGTAGCTGAAACATCGTCGTCGTTGCCGACTGTATCGCGGGCTCGGCTCCGAGATTCCATGAGACGGCCATGTGATGTACTTCGTGCGACATTGGCCAATTCAACTTGATTGCCTGTCATTCAGGAGCATGAACAATGCGAGAAGCGATAGAGCTAGGGCGCCTAGCGTACCAGCCAACGAAAGCACGGCTGAAACTCTCGACGAATAATCTGGCCTGCCGCTCAAATATGCAAACATCACATACCAAGCCGCCGCCCCCATCAAAAGCAGAAGTGGCATAGCCTACTCCTCGTCTGCGAGTTCGCGGTAGAGGTACGTTCCGCCTGCCGCGCTGACACCGGCGGTACCCCATTCGAGTGCTTCGTGGATTGGATGCTTCGCCGGGTCAAAGATCAAGTTACTGGTTCCACCGATGTTCCTCCGCCGAATGTCGTTGAACGGCGTGCGAAGCCGCCAAGAACCTCTCGCCCAAGTCCTCCAGAAACTGCCAGGGACATATTGACCGACATCTCTAGTAACGAGTCGTCCATTTCTGAATAGATGAGTCGGAGCCATGTCGCCTAGCTTTTCCAGGGCTTTCGCCTGCGCTCTTAGAGACCCACGCCCCCACCACCGCGAGAGCCGAGAAGCATTCGGATTGGCTTCCTTTATCCAGTAGTTCCCAACTTGCTTGATCCGCACGCCGCCGTGCAGATTCCTCCATCCGCTGCGTGACGTCCCTGGCCTCGCATCATTCCTACCACGCCCATCAACCCGCCTCGGCCGCACATTCCCGCCGGCCGTACCGAGCCGGCTGCCGTCGAAGCCCCAGCGGTATCCAAGGCTGCGGGCGCCCTTGTGATATTAGATATTAGGGACAGTCACCGGTCTCTGCCCTCCTCGCCTGACCCGATGGCCGCGTCGTCGTTGAAGTCGGCCCAGCCGTACCCGCCGGAGCCGCCCGGCAACCAAGTTACGCCGGAGACCTGCAGCACCCGCCCGCCCGAGTCGCAGGCCACAAAGGCCGCCAGGGCGTCAAGCTCGTCGTCGGCCTCATCCTCGTCGGCCAGGGCC
>JANQGB010001282.1 GCA_028277545.1 Phycisphaerae bacterium
CGGACCCGGGGCACCTTCGGCCCTGGCCGCGCGTACCGCTGCGTCGACCTCGGCTCCGCTGAACGCCTGCATTGCTTCCGGCATCCTGCACATCAACCGCTCGCACGGCGGTGCCATCGAGGACTGCGCCCGGGCGCTGGACGATGTAATCGCCCAGGCCGACGAGAAGGGCTGCTCGATGGACGATGCCGCCGACCAGGTTCTGGCCGCCTACAAGCAGCGCAAGATCCGGGTTGCGGGGTTTGGCCATCGGGTCCACACCAACGACCCCCGCACTGCCCGGCTGTTCGAGTTGGCCGCCGAGGCGGGCGTGTCGGCCAAGCACATCGAAGCCGCCCTGGCCGTCGAGCGCGGACTCGAGCGCCAGCTCGGAAAGAAGCTGCCCATCAACGTCGACGGCGCCATCGGGGCTGTACTGGCCGGCCTGGGCTTCGAGTACGAGATCATGAACGGCTTCTTCATCCTGGCCCGAACCGCCGGACTCATCACCCAGGCCCGCGAAGAGATGACCCGCGAACGCAAGATGCGCAAGATCAACCCGGAACAGCGGGAATACGACGGCCCGGCGCCGCGCAGCTTGTAGCGAGACCAACAGTATCCAGCGCACGCGTTCCTGCATTCCCCACCCCTGCTGCGCAGGGATGGGGCACCCGGCATCCCCGTACTGTCCGCCGTGCGGACCAAACAGACTCGGTGAATGTCATCGCGCGTCTCTGGTCCGCGAAGCGGACCCTACCGCCACCGTATCCCTATGCCTGCTGCGCAGAGTCGGCGCACCGAGCACGCTGCCTGCTACGGACAATTCTCTTCAGGAAGGGCAGACCAGCGCCTACGTATCTAGGTAGAGGTGAAACTCGTAGGGGTGCGGCCGGCGGGTGATCTCCCGGGCCTCGCCAAGCTGCTTCAACCGCCGCCAATCGTCCAGGAACTCCCGGCTGAACACTTCGCCCTTGCAGAGGAAGTCGCAGTCAGCGCCCAGGGCGTCGAGGGCCTGGGTCAGGTAGGCGGGCAGGGTGGCGATACGCTGCTTGAATTCCTCATCCTGGGCGGCGATGTCGACGTCGAAGGGGCCGAAGTTGTTCTCCTGCGGATCGATCCTGTTCTCGATTCCGTCCAACCCCGCCATCAGCATGGCGGCCAGGCAGAGGTAGATGTTGCAGGTGAAATCGGGCGGGCGGTATTCGATGCGCTTCTCCGCCGGATTGGTCGCGTAGCGCGGCACGCGGATGGCCGCCGACCGGTTGGCCAGTGAGAAGAACAGGCTCACCGGGGCCTCATAGCCTTCGACCAGCCGCTTGAACGAATTGGTGGAAGGGCTGGTAAGCCCCGTAAGCGCCGCCCCGTGGGCCAGCAAACCCGCGGTGTAGTGCAGAGCGATGTCACTGAGCTGGGCGTAGTTCTGGCCCGTGGCGTCGAAGAAGACGTGCTCGTCTCCCTTGGCCAGCTTCTGGTGTACGTGCATGCCGTTGCCCGCCTCGCCGTAGATCGGCTTGGGCATGAAGGTGGCGATCTTTCCCCGGCGGGCCGCCACGTTCTTGACCACGTACTTGATGATCTGGGTCTGGTCCGCCGCCCGGACCAGCGTGTCCAGCCCCACCTCGATCTCGCACTGCCCCGCGGCCCCCACCTCGTGGTGGTGATAGCGCACCGCGATGCCCATGGCCTCCAGTTCCACTACGATCTCGCTACGCAGGTCGTGCAACTGGTCTGACGGCGGGATGCGCATGTAGCCACGCTGGGCAGGGATACGGTGAGTGGCTCCTTCGCTCTCCACCTCGCCCGCCACAATCTCGACTCCCGTACACATCGGCTCGTTCATCACGTCGACGCTGTCGAACACGCTGAACTCGAACTCCGGGGCAAACAGAGCGCGGTCGGCGACGCCGCTGCGGGCCAGGTACTGCTCGGCCCGTCTGGCTATGTTGCGGGGGTCGTTGGGGAAGGGCTCACGCGTATCGGCGGTCACCGTGTCGCACAGGAAGCTCAGGGTCTGCCGCTCGCAGAACGGATCGACGAAAGCCGCACAAGGGTCAGGGATGGCGGTAACGTCGCCGCTCTCGACCTTGGAGAAGCCGGACCCGCTGGAGCCGTCGTAACCCACCCCGTCCTCGAACATGGCCTGGGTGAAGTTCCGCGCCGGGATGCTGACGTGCATCCACTGGCCGGCCAGACCGGCGATCTTGAGATCGACGATCTCTATCTCATTGCCAGCAATAAACTTAAGTGCTTCCTCGGACGTCGCAAACACGGGCTTTCTCCTGCGGTCGCCACCGTTTCGGGCGCCGCGGATTGGTGCAAGCACCTTCCGTGCCGCGCAGCAGCCACGGTCGCCCGTCTGACGCCGCAGGTCCGCCGCTGGTGCAGGAGGCCACAGGCGTGCACCGGAGCACCAAAGATCTCAGGACCACG
>JANQGB010001339.1 GCA_028277545.1 Phycisphaerae bacterium
CTTCGCCTTCCCACACGCTGGCCTCGTCCTTGCCTTCGAGAATCTCCTGGATGACCACCTCCAGGTCGCTGCGACCCTCGGCCTCAACCATGGGCCGCGCGCCGCGCAGAAGCTCCACCCACCGCTTCTGGATCAGGGCCGTCAGCTTGAATCGCCCCCCCAGCTTCTGAATGATCTCGTCGTTCTTCAGTGTCTCAATCATCTACTCGACCGCTCCCGCTCGGATTCGATAATCCCGATTATCTCTGCAACCGTGTCATCCAACACGTCGTTGACCACGAAATGCTCGTAGCTGCCCGAGTCACGGGCAAAGCCGATCTCGCCATCAGCCTCAGCCAGGCGCTTGCTCAGTTGCCCGGCAGACTCTGTCTTACGCCCTTCCAGCCGGGCCTTGAGCGACTCCATGGTTGGCGGCAACACGAAGATGCGCACCGACTCGGGCACCTTCTTCGCGACTTGCTCGCCGCCCTGCACGTCGATCTCCATTATGACGTCATACCCGTCATCCAGAGCCTTGAACACCGGCTCTCGCGGCGTACCGTACAGGTGGGCCACGTATTCCGCCCACTCGAGAAAACCGCCCTCCCGGCGGCGAGTGTCGAACTCCTCGCGGGACACGTACTCGTATGCCCGGCCCGCCACTTCAGTTCCGCGTGGCGGTCGTGTGGTCGCCGACACGCTCCACACGGTTCGCTCTCGACCCAGCAGCTTGTTGCAGATGGAGGTCTTTCCCGTGCCGGACGGACCACTGATCACCACCAGCATGCCCCGGCGCCCCTCCTTAGGCGACATTCTGCACCTGCTCCTTCAGTCGATCTATCAGCGCCTTCACTTCTATAATGTGCCGGGCGATAGTGGCGTCGCTGCTCTTGCTGCCGATGGTGTTCGCCTCCCGCAGCATCTCCTGGGCCAGAAAGTCGAGCCGCCGTCCCGCGGGCTCCTCCCCGTCGCACAAGTTGTTGAACTGCTCCACGTGCCCGCGAAGACGAACCACTTCCTCGCTGATGTCGCTGCGCTCGGCGTAAATCGCGACCTCGCGCATCAGCGACTCCTGCTCCAGCTCGTACTTATCCTGGGCAAGCAGCGTAGCCACCCGCGAACGCAGACGTTCCTGGTATTCCTCCACGACTACTGGCGCACGCTTGGAAATCGCATCCAGGTGTTCACCCAGCGTCTCGCAGTGGCAGGCCAAATCCCCTCGCAGCACCCGACCCTCGACTTGACGCATTTCCAGGAGGCAGTCGACCGCCGTACCGACCAGGTCGGCCACGATGCCCGCCTGTTGCTCGCGTAGCGCCTCGTCGATCACCGGCGGTTGGCACACGCCGGGCAGCGCCGCGACTGCTGCCAGATCGATGGAGGCCTGCACTCCATCCGGTACGTGCGTCGCGGCAATGGCGCTCACGTAACGCGACAGGGCCGCCTGGTTTACTTCGTAGCCCGCCGCTGCGCTCTCGTTCCGCAGCCGCAGGGTGAAGGTCACGCTGCCTCTGCCCAGCCGATCGCGCAGGCTGCGCTCAACCTTGGCCTCGACAAACTGCAGGCTGTCCGGCAGCTTGATGGCCGCCTTGAAATAGCGGTTATTCAGGCTGCGAATCTCGAGCGAGTACGTGACGCCGCACTCCGACCGCTCGGCGCTGCCGAAACCAGTCATAGACGAAATCATGCGGCTACGGCGTCGCCTCCTCCGGCGTCCCGGGCTGATCCCCAGCCGGCGTTGTCGGCTCACTATCGCCACCAGCCGCGCCGGGCTGGGCCTCCCCGGCAGTGCCCGGCGCAGGCGTCGCGGTCCCAGGCGCGGCCGACGGAGCTTGCACTGGCGCCGGCAACTCGGCCGGCGTCTGGGTAGGTGTGGGAGTCGGCGTCGCCCCGGGTGCCTGGGCAGTGTTGCCCTGACCCGGCAAACCCCCTGGCGGCAGCATCAGGTAGTTACCGATGACCGCCACCAGCAGAAAAACAAACGCCAGCACCACGGTCACCCAGGTGAAGACATCCCCCGTCTTGGCGCCGAAAGCGCTGCTCCCACCACCGCCGCCGCCGAAGGCAGCCGACAGGCCGCCGCCCCGGCCACGCTGGAGGAGAACCACCAGCATAAGCAGGAGGCATACCACGACGAAGAAAATGCACAGCACCAACTGGGCCCCGGTCATAGCCGCCAGAGTAACCATAAGCTCTTGCAGTCCTTAAGATTACAGACAAACTTCCGAAACAGTCTCAAACAGCGGACGGGCCGGAGAGTCCAGCCGATTCCGCACTACCTTCGCCAGCCAGGGCAACGCAGGTCCCCGCGCCTAGCCTTTGGCCTGCGCAGCGGCCCGTATGATAGCGACAAAGTCGTCCGCTACCAAGCATGCGCCGCCAACCAGTGCCCCATCCACGTCCGGGCAGGCCATCAGGGCAGCAGCGTTCCCCGGCTTCACGCTGCCCCCGTATTGGATCACCATCGCCTGTGCCGCCGCGGGCTCGAAGATCGCGCCCAGGCGCTGTCTCACGAAGGCGTGGACCTCCTGCGCCTGCCCGGGTGTGGCCGTCCGGCCGGTTCCGATCGCCCAGA
>JANQGB010001341.1 GCA_028277545.1 Phycisphaerae bacterium
GCTCCTGGGGCTGTCGCTGTCCATCACCTTGCCGGTGAAGGCCCCCACCTGGCAGAAGGGCAACGAGGACGCCCTGACGCCCTATCTCAACAACGAGATGCCGCAGTCTGAGGCCTTGGAGATCAGCGTGGGGCACCTCAAGGGCTTCATGTACCGCCAGATCGTGCAGCAGGACAACCACGACGACATCTACCTGTTCCTGGAGTACAAGCTGGGCCGCACCATCGCACCGGGTGAGGACATTACCCTGGACACGGTGCCGGCCACTGTGCTGATTCCGGCTTTCATCCTCAGTGAACTGAAGACCGCCTTTACCATGGGCTTTCGCATCTACCTGCCCTTTCTGGTCATCGACATGGTTATAGCGTCGATTCTGATTTCCATGGGTATGATGATGCTGCCGCCCGTGTTGATCTCGCTACCGTTCAAGCTGCTGTTGTTCGTGCTGGCCGACGGCTGGAACCTGATCGTGCAGACGCTGCTGTACAGCTTTGCAGCCTGACGGACGCCTGGTGACCGGGTGTGTCCCCGGCGCCGCGGAGAGGACTCGATGGAACTCGGTGAAGCCTTGGATATGGGCCGCTCGGCGTTCTTCATGGCCATGGCCACCTCGGCCCCGATCCTGCTGATCGGGATGGCGGTCGGGCTGGTTATTTCCATCGTGCAGTCGGTGACCCAGTTGCAGGAACAGACGCTGACCTTCGTGCCCAAGATACTGGCCATGGTGCTGGCTGCTTCATACTTCATACCCTGGATCGCCACGCGCATGCTCAACTACACGCAGTTGATGTTCAGCGGCGTGCCGGGGAGTTGAGCGGCGAGTGACCAGGGCTGAGGAACTAGTATTGATGTCTGACTGCCGGTCTGGTCGGGTCGGTTCGCACGTCCCCCCAACAGACTGGCCCGTTATCCGGCGGGTGAGCCCCGTCCTGCTCTCGAGGGTGTTGTGAGTGTCGCTCACGCTGCTAAATGCACATCTGCTGTTGCCGGCCTTTGCCCTGGTGCTCTTCCGGGTGCTGGGCCTGTTGGTGACGGCGCCGATGTTCGGCAGCGCGGTGATACCCGCCCGCATAAAGGTGGCCTTTGCCCTGGGGGTTTCGGCGGTGGTCTTTCCCCTGGTCGGTCCGACCGTACCGGCCGACATCACGCTGAACACCGCCCTGGTCGGGGTGATGGGCGAGATGACCATAGGGCTGATAATGGGGCTGGCGATGAGCCTGGTGTTCACCGGCGTGCAGATGGCCGGCATGCTCATCGGCCAGCAGGCGGGTATCGCCCTGGCCTCGGCGATCGACCCCACCCAGAACAGCCAGTCCACGGTAGTCGGGCAGGTCTACATGATCGTCACCCTGCTGACCTTCCTGGTCATCGGCGGACACCGGCTCCTGGTGGCGGCGCTGCTGGACACCTTTGCCGTCATCCCGGTGCTGACCTTCGGGATGAACGACTCGATGCTCGGCCTGATCGGCGACATGCTGTCGGCCGCCTACATTCTGGCCATCAAGCTGTTCAGCCCCGTTCTGATCGCGCTGCTGCTGACCACGCTGACGCTGGCGTTTCTCTCCCGGACCATACCGCAGCTCAACATCCTCACCGTGGGGTTCGCCATTCGGGGCATGGTGGCGATGGGTGCCACCGCGTTTGCCCTGGCGGCGTCGCAGGAACTGCTTATTTCGTCCCTGCTGGATGGTCTGGAGATGACCCGAGCGGCTTTCGGTCTGGCGCCGCTGAACTTGTAGAGGTACCGTTCTGATCCATGGCTGAGGACAAAGACGCCCGAACAGAACAGCCAACCGCTCGGCGGCGCACCGAGGCGCGGGCCGGCGGGCAGATCGCCAAGAGCCAGGACCTGACCGCGGCGGTGCTGCTGGTCGGGGGGCTGGTGACGCTGCGCTTCCTGGGGCCGGGCATCTGGGCCCGCATGCTGGCCATGTAC
>JANQGB010001349.1 GCA_028277545.1 Phycisphaerae bacterium
CCCTGGAAGTGCCCGCCGATGACCGGCTGACGGATGAGGCACTGGCGTCCCGGATCGCGGTACTGCTGGGCGGCGACGACGAGGAGATCGACCCGGCGGTTCTGCCCTCGTGGCTGCAGGAATCACAGGCCGAAGCCGAGGAGGCCGGCGCAGCCGGACCGGCTGACGCTAACGTGGCCCGGTTCGTTTTCATCGGCATGGCCATCTTCCTGATCTTCCTGCTGGCCATGGGCGACATCGCCTGTCGCAGCAGGATCGGCCGGGCCATCGCCGAAGCGGAACGCCAGGACGCCGGCCTCAAGGAGGTGAACGCATGAGTGACGCCATGCTTCTGGCAACACTGCTGGCCCAGGAGGTCCGACTGACCGTCCAGGGCGGCGTGGTCATGACTGTCTGTATCGCCCTGGTGCTGGCCTTGAACCTGTTCTGTATGCGCCGCATCCTGAGCGAACCGCATCCGGAGGAACACCACCACGCCCCCCTGGAGATCGATACCAAGGACACGCAGGACTGACCGGCAGCAGCAGGGGGATTCAGCGCAGGTCGGGATTAACCGGCGGCGGTACGTAGCGGGGCAGGGGGCCGAAAAGACGTTTAACCTCGTTGAGTACGCGGACAACTTCGCGCTTGTTCCGCTGGGCGCGCAGCGTACCGGTTACAGCCACTCGGCCGAAAACGTCTGTTCCCGAACCGACACCGCGCTGGCGGGTCAGGGCCGAGGACTCCAGCTCTCCCGCGATTTCCGTCCGGTCACGGTTCTCGTTGAAAGTCACGAAGCCGCCGCCTTCGTAGCTCGCCCCGCCTTCCGACCCGACGATCAGGTAGCTGACCGTGGCGTTGATCATGCTCTCTTCGGCATAGGTCTGCCCGGGGATGGCGGCCCAGACTCTTCGAATGTGGATTATCTGTATGATCGGCTCGCCGTCGGGATCAGCGCCGAAGGTCTGCCTGCGGGCTACAATGTCCACATTGCTGTGGGCGTCGAGGCTGTAATAGCACTCGGGAAACTCCTCGAAATAACGGGTGGCCGGCGTGTCGTCGCGATGGTCGTCTATAAAGAACTTCGTTTCGCGCGGTGCGCAGCCACCGATCGCCAGGGCCGCGGCCAGCAGGACAGATCCCGGCGCAACATACCGGTTCCCTGTCGCGGCCTCCGCCGGACCGTTGGCTTCGTTGCCTTGATGTGCGCCTGTCACTCGCCGGCCACCTTCAGGATGGAGTGCAGTGGATACCGGGCGAGCTGCTCACTCCCGGCGAGGAACTCGAGTTCGATGAGCACGGCAATGCCGACGATGGTTCCGCCCAACGCCTCGACCAGGCGGCAGCAGGCAGCCATGGTGCCGCCGGTGGCCAGGAGGTCGTCGACCAGCAGCACGCGCTGGCCGGGGCGTATCGCGTCTTCGTGAATTTCCAGGGCGTCGGTACCGTACTCAAGCTGGTACTCTTCCGACCTGGTCGCATGCGGGAGTTTGCCGGGCTTGCGAATGGGAATGAAGCCCGCGGACAGGGCGGTGGCCACCGCCGTACCGAAGATGAAGCCGCGCGACTCCGCACCCGCCACCACATCAACGCGCTGGGCGCGGAATGGTTGCGCGAGATGCTCGACCGCCAGCGCCAGTCCCGCG
>JANQGB010001382.1 GCA_028277545.1 Phycisphaerae bacterium
TTGGGGGAAGACACTCTGGGTATCGACCCGGCCTGGGTGCGGGTGGCGACGCTTCAGGTGCGAGCCCGCGCCGCCGGCGTGGCCGCTGTGGACACAGACTGGGCCGGTGAGCGGCTTGGTGTTTCCATCCTGGGCGAGTTCGGAAACCTGGACGCGTCCCAGATAGACTTCGGAAGAACGAGAGTGGAGATCGCCAAGCCGGCCGTCAACTTGACCCCGGAGGCAATAGAACGCTGGTAACTCGGGTGGGCCACGGGCGGCCAAACGCGGGTAGCGGCCACCGCGTTCAGCGCCCGGGGGTGGTGTCGCCTTGAATAACAGAGGTGGGCAGGTCTACACTGCGAGAGCAGATAGCGGGTTGCTTTCCGGTCTCTCGGGTCCCCGGAGTATTGGCAACAACCGCGCAGGCTGGGGAGCCTTCGACATCGGGCGGAACTGCTGCACCTGTGGTGCCGATGCTTCCTCTCTTTATTGGGGCTGCGGTCTGAGCAGGCCGGAGGAACGGAAGTCCGTATGCAGGTGTGTTGCATGAGGTCTTGGATGAGCACAATCGTGTTAGCGCTGATTCTGTGCGGGACCGTTCCCGTACTCGTGCCCGCTGATGGCGATGGGCCCCGGATCGGTGGCACTATCGCCTCCATCGACGCTGTAGCCGAATCCGATAAGCTATCTGCGCCCGATGGCAGCGTACCAGGCCAGACTGGCTCATTCACCGAGGGCGCCGACGGTTTTCGCCTCCCGATCGGGCGCGGGCAGTTCATGCCCGAACTGCCTGAGATCGTGATCAATGAGCTGCACTACCATCCGGCAGAATGGGCCGTTTCGCCGGGAGCGGATGCCGAGGATCTGCAGTTCCTGGAGCTGTACAACGATTCTGCCACACCAGTGGACCTGTCTGATTGGTCGCTCTCGGATGGCGTGACCTTCACCTTCCCGCCGGGCCTAACGCTGGACTCCGGCGAGTTCCTGGTGCTGGCCAAGGATGCCGCACTCCTACAAGCCACGGTCACTACGATCCCACCGGGTACGCAGGTCCTGGAATGGACCACCGGCAACCTCGCCAATGGCGGTGAGCGAGTTGCGGTTTCGGATGGACTCGGAGCACTGATCGACGAGGTCGAGTACGACGATGAAGGTGCCTGGCCGACGTCTCCCGACGGGAGCGGACCGTCCCTGGAACTTGTGAACCCGACGCTGCCCAACGAGTTGGCCGCGGCCTGGAGGGCCTCGGCCGGTCAGGACGGCACTCCGGGTGCCCCAAACAGCGTCTTCAGCACCGCCCCGGTGGTAATCGACGAGCTTCCCGGCGGACGAACATCGATCGACAGCCTGCCGTCAGTAAGCGTGGAGTTTGATCGGGCGGTGGTCGGTGTAGTCCCCGGCGATCTGACCGTTAACGGTGTGTCCGCGGTAGACGTCACGGGTTCAGGGGCCGGCCCGTACATCTTCACCGGGTTCGCCTCGCCGGCCCCCGGCTTGGTGACAGTCGAGCTACTGAGCGGATCGATCGTTGATGCCGGTACCGGTGATCCGTACGCAGGCGACTCCTGGACTTACTGGCTGGGCCAGCTCATCGTCATCAATGAACTGCATTATCACCCGGATGA
>JANQGB010000736.1 GCA_028277545.1 Phycisphaerae bacterium
TTTGGCCGCCCGGCGTGGTTGCTAGGCCCCATTCTGGCCCGGTGGACGCTGGCCCTCCACTCGCGCTCCAGGGCCGGGGCGGGTCCAGCCTCGGGTAGAGTAACGCAAGATTCTGCCGGACGGAAGTTTAGGGGCGAAGCCCGGCATCGGTCGTCCGGCTCGGAACGGGGCATCGCAGTCGTCCCCGTGCAAGCGTCGGCTGGAGGCGTATAATGCACGCCGTGCTCCGGACGTACCGGCAGCAGCTCGAAGAGTAGCCACCTCGACTTCAAGGAACTGAGACCATGACCAACACTCGCCTTCTGACTCTGGGCATCGCTCTGCTGGGAGTCGCCCTGTTCATCAGCAACCAGGCCGTCGCCCAGGAGCACGGCGAGAAGAAGCACGATCACGGCCACGAGCATAAGCATGGCGATGCCCACGCAGACGAACACCAGCACGGTCACGAGCACGGGGTAGGCCAAAAGGGTGAGCACGGCCACGAACATGCCGGGGGACCGGAAATGGACCCGGCCCGGATGGCCGAGATGATGAAGCTGATGATGCCCAACGAGCATCACCATAAGATGAAATCGCTGGCCGGCAACTGGGACCTGACCGTGAAGATGTTCATGCCCGGCGCGCCTCCGACTGAGTCCAAGGCCACCAGCAAGGCGGAACTCATCATGGGCGGGCGCTACCTGCTCGACCGCGTGGAAGGCTCCTTCATGGGCATGCCCTTTGAGGGAATGAGCCTCATGGGCTTCGACAACCACAAGAAGGTCTACACCTCGCACTGGATCGACAACATGGGTACCTACGCCCTGACCTCCACCGGAACCTGCGACGATTCCGGCAAGGTCTATACCTTCACGGGCGTGTCCTACGATCCGATGTCGGGCAGAGACGCCAAGTTCCGCCAGGTAATGAACGTAATCAACGACAACAAGTACACCCACGAGATGTTCATGATCAACCCGGACGGCCAGGAGACCAAGGCCATGGAGATTCTCGCCACGCGCCAGACGGAGACTCCCCGGGCCAAAGGTCACAAGTAGGCCAGCGGGATCAGAGGCTCATCCTTCAGCCGCGGAGACCCGCGGAGCGGATGAGCCTCTCTCTTTGCGCACCCTGATACAACTTACTTACCTGAAGGGGGTTGCGCACACGCACCGCCCCTGCGGTCTGGCAGGCTGGCAATGCTCACCTGCGCATCTATAATGCATGCGTTGCTCCGGTGCGTGCCGGAGGCACCTCGATCTCAGATTCGCTAACAAGGGAAAACGGATTATGACTAGAACTCGGATCGCGTTCTACGGACTATCAGTGCTGGCGCTCACCTTCTTCGTCGGCAGCCAGGCCAGCGCCCAGCAGAAGGAGGACAAGAAGGAGAAGCACGATCACAAGCACGATCATGGACACCAGCACGGTGAGCACGCCCACCAGCACGGGGAAAAGGGTGAGCACAGCCACGAAGGGGAGATGGACGAGCATATGGCCGCCTGGATGAAGTACGCCGCACCAGGCGAGCACCACCAGCACCTCAAGCCGCTGGCCGGCAATTGGAATCTTGACGTCAAGTACCGGCATAGCCCCGACGAAGAGTGGCAGACCTCGAATGCCACCAGCGAGGTCCGCTGGATTCTGGGCGGCCGGTTCCTGCACGAAGAGGTCACCGGGGAGGAATTCATGGGGCAGATATTCCAGGGCGTCGGCATCTACGGCTACGACAACTACGCCAAGAAATACACCTCAATCTGGATGGACTCCATGAGCACCATGACCATGGCCAGCACCGGAAGCTGCGACGCGTCAGGCAAGGTCCTCACCTACGAGGGCGCCTACGACGACCCCTTCACCGGCTCGAAGAAGAAGATCAAGTCCACCACGCGCATAATCAACGAGAACAAGCACGTCATGGAGAGCGTCGACCACACCGCCGACGGCAAGGAATTCAAGAACATGGAGATCGTCTACACGCGCAGATAAGCAGCGCGTGGACCCAGCCAGGCTGCACCGGATTGCGGGCGGACCCGAACCACCGGGTGATCGGGCGCCTGCAACCGGTGTTACCGCCTGAACCGGATGCCGGGTAGTCCCTGGTTGCATATCCGGCGGGGTGGCGCGTCACTCAATCGGTGGAGTCGTCGATGCTGGAGTCGTAATCCCCGACGGCCTGACCCTGAAGCTCCTCGTCGTCGGTCACTACCTCGATGCCGATCTCCTGCAGGGCACGCAGGGCCGCCTTCTGCTCGGCCTCTTTCTTGCTGGTGCCCCAGGCGCTGTGGAAGCGGCGGTCCCCGATTGTCACACAGACCTCGAAACACTTGCTGTGATCGGGGCCCTGCTCGTCCAGGGCTTCGTATTGCGGCGTAGCGGAGAGGTTCTTCTGAGCATACTGCTGCAGATAGGATTTGTAGTTCTGCTGGGTCTCGGACTTGGCCACCCGGCTGATGTGCGGGCGGATGTGTTGAAGAATAAACTCCCTCGCCGGCTCCATGCCGCCGTCCAGGTAGATGGCGGCGATCAGCGATTCAAAAACCGCCGCCTTGAGGGAGCTGGGCACGCCGTTACGGTCCCGCATGCCCTTGCCCAGGTATAGCAGGTCGCTGACTCCCAGGCTATGGGCAATCTCGGCGCAGACCTGACGGGAGACGACGACCGACTTGATCTTGGTAAGATCGCCCTCGAGATGCTCGCCGTAAGAACGGTAGAGCTCCTCGCAGACCACCATGCCCAGCACGGCATCGCCGAGAAACTCCAGCCGCTCGTTGCTTTCCAGGCGCGTGTTGGCCACTGACGCGTGCGTCAAGGCCGCGTTGAGCAATTCTTCATTCTGGAACTGGTAATCAATCGCCTCTTGCGCAAGGCGCATGGTTTCCGCTTCAGTCACGTCTGGATCTCACGGGCGGATGGCGGAGGTCGCCGCGGTCACGGCGGACGGAGCGAGCTTCGCCAGCAGCCAGTCAGTTGCCGGGGAACATATCACGGCGGTTCACCCGATCGCCGCGCGTCCCCCCAGTTATCCAATATTATACTATCGGACGGGTCAAACCTCAAATTGAGTAGTCTTCGACAAACGGGTAACGCCGGCCGCTTGACACCGAATCCGTCCGTCTGGGACAATCCAGGGGCCCATGGGCTCGTCAGACAAAAAAAGTGGTCGCAAGATCAGAGTGGGGTTCCGCCGGAACCGGGCCAAGCCGCCCAGAGTCAAGGACTGGAAGCGTCAGCTTGCCGGCCAGGGCGACGATCTGGATACCGCTCGGGGCGAGAGCGTGGTTGCCAAGGGCGACCTGTCGCGCCAGCGTACCGTGATCGAGCGGGATGGCGAAAGCGGCCCGCCCGCAACCACCAAGGGTACGGTGCTGGCCGTTCGCGGGCTGGTGGCGGACGTGGACGACGGTCAGCGGATCTGGCCGTGTACGCTGCGACGAGTGCTGCGCACCCGCACTATTACCACCCACCACCCCATCGCCGTGGGAGACCACGTTCGGTTCACAGTCGAATCCGATCGACAGGGCGTGATGTCGGAAGGCGTGATCGAGTGGGTGGCGCCGCGCCGCGGCGAGCTTAAACGTCGAGTCGGACGGGCGGATCGCACGGTGGTGGCCAACGTCGATCAGGTGGTCATCGTGTCGTCGGCCGACATGCCCGCTCCCAAGCCGCACTTGATCGACCGGTATATCGTGGCCACGCTGGCCGGAGGGATGCGGCCGGTTGTCTGCATGAACAAGAGCGACCTCGATACCGATGGCCGGGGTTCCCAAATCGCCTGCCTGTACGAGTCGCTGGGCTACACCACCCTGACCAGCAGCGCGACCGGCGGGCAGGGCATTGACCGCTTGCGCGAAGTCCTGAGCGGGAAGGCCTCCGTCGTGGCCGGCCAGAGTGGAGTGGGTAAGAGTTCCCTGCTCAACGCCGTACAGCCCGGGCTCAAGTTGCGCGTCGGCGACGTGATCGAACAAACCAGCAAAGGCCGCCATACTACGACTACTGCCCGGCTGCTGCGCCTGGACTTCGGCGGGTACGTGGTGGATACGCCTGGTGTCAAGTCCTTCGACGTGGCGTCGGTTCCGCTGGCCGAGATCGAGATGCACTTCGTCGAGTTCACCGACCGCGTTGCTGACTGCCGGTTCCCCGACTGCACACACACTCACGAACCCGGCTGCGCCATTCGCCAGGCAGTAGAGGCCAGCCAAATCGACCGGCGGCGCTACGAGAGTTACGTCCGCATGTTCGAGGAACGAGCGGGCTGAACAGTGACCATGGCTCTCACTACATAGCCATGCACGGTGCGCGCCGCCGTGCCATCGATGTTGTTGAGAGAACCGTTCGCCTTCGATTCGGTTCGCACGGCGGACCCAACTCAGCCCGCACGGCGGGTGTGGTTCAGAACTCCACCCGGTCGTGGCTCTCGAAGTCCATTCGACGAATAACTTCTGAGCGCGGCATGTGTCCGCCGCCCATGCCTTCTCCGCCGGATTGTTCGGCGTCGCCGGTGGGCGTTTCGAAGACCAGCAGGCTGTTGGGGTAGTAGGTAAGCACGCGGGCGTTGGCCAGGGCGCCGACGCTGTTGCCGTAGTAGACCGTCACGCCGCTCTGGAGGCGTGTCGGATGGTGAATGGTGAAGAAGGTCGCCTGCCCATCACCGGTGTAGGCCTGGCCCTCAATGACGAAGCCGTCATCGGTCCAGGTGGCGGGAGATGCCGCCTGCTCCAGGAACTCAGCCACGACACCGTTACGCACCGCCTCGCCAATAACGAGCACCGCGGAGCCGCGCAGCTTATCGGCCGTTGTCTCCTCGACCGAAACCACCTGTACCTTGGTGCCCGGTTTGGGCTCCTCCGCCTTACCTTGTACGGCCCTGGTGAAGCTGTCCACCACCAGTTGATAGGGATCGGACAGCTCCCCGGCCGGCACGACGATTACCAGGTTCTTGGCCCGGCGGGTCATGGCCGAGGTCGGCATCACCTCCGCCTGCTTGAGCTTGCGGAACACGTGGTAGTCGGGATCGAGCTCGACGGCCGTCAGTCCGGTCGTTTCGCAGGGCACGGTGACCTTGTCCGATCTTTCGTCAATGGTCGCCACCACGTCCTCGGTTCTCTCCTCTCCGTAGTACAGGCGCAGCGGAACATCCAGATCGAAGTCCGTGTCGCCCTGGGAAATCCACACCGTCAGCCGAGACGATCCCGGTTTCCATTCGGCGCCGGTCAGCTCCAGCAGCGGCGCGCCACCGCCGTGCACCCACTGCGCAAAAAAGTCGCTCAAGTCGGCACCGCTCTCCGCCTCGAAGGCCTGCTGGATTTGCGCCCAGTTCGTGTACTTGCCCATTCTCTCGGCTGTGAGGCGGCGCAGCGCGGCGAAGAAGGTCTCAGCGCCGATCTTGCGCTCGAGCATGTGCAGCACGGCCGCCCCCTTGGAGTAGGCAATGCCCCGTCCGGCGCCGCCCTCCTGCCCATACGTGGCTAGCGGCTTGTCCCGGTCGGGTTTGATGGCGCTGAGGAAGTTGGATTGGTTGCGGCGCTGCTTCCGGGCGCCCTTGGCGTCGTCGTCCAGGACATATCCGTAGTAGTTACCACCGAAGCTGGCGAAGGCCTCGCACCAGTTTCCGTCTCGCGGGTCCACGTAGATGCCGTTGCCATACCAGTTGTGCAACAGCTCGTGGTCCAGGTACCCGTGCCGGCGATGCTGTTTGTACACCGTGAGCTGGCTGCCGACGATCTGCGTGCAGGTTGGGAAGGCAAACCCCGAGCTGAAGAAAGCCTCCAGCAGGGTGAACTCCTTGAACGGGTATGGCCCGATGAGCGGTTGATACTTGTCCAGGTACT
>JANQGB010001425.1 GCA_028277545.1 Phycisphaerae bacterium
ACCAATCGCCACCAGCCCCAAGGACACCATACCACCGATATCAACCTGGCGGCGCCTCCCTTTGCATGTTCTTACACTCGCCCTTCCGAGACTGCCTCAGAGCCCGCACGCCCGGCCGGCAACCGCATGGCGCCGCGTCCGCGCTCGTTACGCAACTGCACCACCCGGCCAAGGGCCGCATCCGTCGGCACGCCCCCTAGCGGCGGAGAGGCGCGACTGACAGGACGGCAAATCCGGCGGTCAAGCGGTCATACACATGTACAAGCGTACCGCAGCGCAAGGTCAGCCCGCCTTTGTATCGCAGGCATCCTGCCTGCATCAATATCGCGGTAATTGCAGGCTGGAAGCCTGCGGTACGGACGACCGTGCGCAGTAGCAAAGCGCCAGGCCCACCATTCGTGCCGGGTTAAGGCACCATAGCTCACCGTACTCGACCACGGTTCACCGGGGTGCTCGAGGGCGCTCTTCAGACATGGCTGTCCACGCGCAGCGCCCGCTGTACGTGGCATGATCGAGGCGCAGTAACACCCGGCATGGACGCCGGGCCCGGCGCCTGCGCCGCAACGGACACGTCTATTCACGCCGGATTGGCCTCGGGCGCCAACCTGCTATTGAGGAGGCGACGCCCTCTGGGCATGTCGATGCACCACCCCAACAAATGCTCTAGCCGCCCCCGCCCGAGCAGTCGAGCAGCGCTGCACAGTCCTCAATCTCCTCGACCAGCGCCCCTTCATCGTCGCAGAACGTGTTAGTGATGCGGCAGTCGTTGAAGGCGTTCTCGCCTGTGCAGAACTCGCTGACCGATTCCGAGCAGGCGGTGGCCTCCTCCAGCGTCTCGGTCGTGCATGGCAACCCGTTGTAGTAGTCGACGTACCCTGCACAAGTTGCGGCCGCGCCTGCCCCATTCTCGTCCGCGGCCTCGTCGTTATCTGGCTCAGACTCATCTGCCGGTGTTCCATCGACATCCTCTGCCAGGTTCGGCCACCAGGCAACTCGGTCATCACCGGTGCCACGGTCGGTCAGCGTAACCAGGTCTGGCCGACCGTCGCCATTCATGTCGCCACCCTTGACATCCACCAGACCCGCGTACCCCTCGACGATCGGCGTGGCGATCCAGGTGATGCCGCCGGTCTCCCCTTCTCGAGCGACATAGACCCGCAGCGACGCCTCCGCGGTCGAGGGAACCGCCACGTCGTTCAGACCGTCCAGGTTGTAGTCCAGGATACCGATCCGGCTGCGCTCCGCTTCGGGATAGTCGGACGCTACGCCGAAGTCAATCCAGGAATCGGTCCGATCTGTCAGCGGCACGCTGTACCGCACGTCCAGAAGTTGCCCGATGCCGACTTCCGTGTACACCAGGGCCAGGCCGTCACTGAAACCGAACCCCTCCTCCACCACGTGCAGGTCAGAGATGCCGCCCGTAATGCTCATCTCATGCGTGGTAAACGCGATCTCAGCGTCGGGCCCGGTGTGTTCGTACCAGTTGAAGTCCAGGCCGTCACCCTCAGACGCGATCACGTCTAGCCAACCGTCCTCGCTCACGTCGTACAGGTCGACGCTAAGGACCTGATCCATACGGTCATCGATGACTGTCGGCTCACCCCAGGTGAACCCGAAGGCCAGGTTCTCGAGGTAGTACAGGCCGTTGCCCTGCTCTTCGCCATCGGAATCGGTCACCTCCGTCGCTCCCACCACGAGATCGAGTTGTCCGTCGCCGTTCAAGTCTCCGGCGTCTATTGATCGAACGCCCCAGAAATCCTGTCCGGTGACGTCCACTCGTTCCCAGGCCGTGGTCACGTTTGGCGGGCTCATGTAGAGGATCACCTGCCCGGGCGACTGCACTCCCAGAAAGGAATCGTGCAGCTCGACCGCCGCCACGTCCAGGTCGCCGTCGTCGTCCACGTCCGCCACCACAAACTGACCCGCCACGATGGTAGTGGCGGATCCGATGTTGAACCTCTGGAAGGACGATCCGTCACCGTTGTTCAGGTAGCCGAATATCGCCTCGGTGTCGCGGAAGGATGCCACGATGTCCTGGTCGCCGTCCCCATCCAGGTCGGCCACCTGTAACGCTTCCCCAGCGGAGTTGCCGGCTTCGATCAGCCGTTCCTCCAGGGCGGTCGGCAGCTCACAGTCAGGCGTACCATCGCCATCGAAGTCGGTATCCGGCGTACCACATCCACAGACACCCACCTCGACCTTGGTCTCGTCGTCCGGGCATTCGTCACAGGCGTCGCCGCTGAGGTCACCGTCCTGGTCCGCCTGGTCCGGGTTGACTTCGCTGGGGCAGTTGTCGCAGACATCGCCCAGCCCGTCGCCGTCTGCGTCGGCTTGATCGGCGTTCGAGAACTGTGGGCAGTTGTCGTCCTCGTTGTCTACCCCGTCGAAGTCGCTGTCATCGTCGGAGTAGGACGGCGGCGTGTAGCCGGAGCCGCCACCGTTATCGTCGCAATCCACGCAGCCAGACGACGAAAAGATCAACGCCACGCCCAATGAACACGCGAGAATCACGCCAGGATTCTGCACGCTACGACCATACAGCTTCTTCATGGTTGGCCTCCTCGCGTCAGATGGGCGCAGCCGCCGACTACGGTCAGTCCCGGAGATGAACAGCTCACTATAGGCATGCGGGTGGAGATTGCTCCACCAGATCCCGGCCTCACTCCACGGATATCACCTGCCGGCCGACAATGCAAGCGCGTGTCCTCACGGTG
The DNA here is from genome assembly GCA_028277545.1 of Phycisphaerae bacterium. Classification (GTDB taxonomy): domain Bacteria; phylum Planctomycetota; class Phycisphaerae; order UBA1845; family UBA1845; genus JANQGB01. The sequence goes on from JANQGB010001425.1 coordinate 2,715, forward strand.
CCAGCAACAAACGGCACCGATTGCCCGGAGAGCTGGCAACCGGCAATAATTACGTACCCCGCTCTCGCTAGCCTGATCACGCGTGAGCGAGTGCACTGCCACAGTTATCGTTGGGCGGCCGAACACCCAGGTGGTCTCGGCGCCGGGTCGCCAAGGATGCCAATAATCCGCGGCGCGGTGACCTCGCACGACGGCGGGATCGCTCAGGTTAGCGTTCCTGGCAGCCTACCGGGTTTGGTGTGACATTGTACGTGCCACATGATGGCTCCTGGGCCCACGACCCACCACACGACTGCTAATTTGAGCTTCTCAGACGACGCAGCAGTGGCGAGGCTTGCCCGGCACGCGGCCAGGTCGCCCCCGGGCGCAGCCTCGGCCCAGCGCGATAGGCCACATCCACGATGCCCACGCCCAAGAGTTGTGATCCGGAACGCCTAACATAAGCGCTGAGGCCGCAGTCCGCATGACCTGTGGCAACGAAGCCGACACAAAGGTAGAGTAATGAGCGGCCCAAATGGGCTGAGCGTGACCGAGCGTGGCTTCAGAGAGAATGACCGATCATGTCCATTGGCTTCTGGATCGCAACCTATCTGGCCATATTACTCTTCTGGCTGTGGGTAGTCCGCTGGGGCGGTGCCGAGCGGCTGGAGGGCTCTGCCATAACCGACTGGTTTGATTGGCTATCGTCACGGCTCCACGCCGACGGAATCAAGGTGATCGGCTGGCTGGCGATCGGTCTCGCGTCCGCGTGGTTTGTGGCGGGCCTGTTTGTTCCCTCAGCCCGGTTCTGGTGGTAGTGCGGAAGCAGCAACGTGGTCAACGTAGTGGACGCATCGCGGATCTGGTCACCTCGAAGAGCAGCCGCCGTTGCTGCCGTAGTCGCGGTACTCTCGGCTCTTGGACGAGGTCCTCCAAGTTGGCTCGATCATCGTATCGACGGCGTCGAGCAACCGGCCAGCGACGCAGCCGCACCACCGCGCTAGGCGCAGTGAGTCGACTGGCGGCTGCCCGCCCCTGGCGACGGCACCGGTGGGCTGGCATTCTGCTTGGCCGCCTGGCCGGGGAGGACACGTTCCACCCACAGCAGAACGGGGGTGCATCCCATTCTGGGTGGCGCCCTTGAAGATTTCGCGCCCCACTGTACGGCGTTGCGCACGTATCGAGCTTGCTGTCCGCCACACGGCAGGAGTTGGGGTGACGCATTCGCGGTTTCGCACGGCAGCATCACACGAGGCCAACATGAGACACATGCGGCCGACAGCGGATTTGCCACCCTTTTTGGGATGCACCCGCAGAACGGTGCCTCTTGACAGCGATTCCGTAAGTAGTCTCCCTTCGCGGCTGTAACTTGCTGTTTTGACAGAGGGTTGAAGTCTCGTCGGAGACGTCGAGCAGATTCGCATTCGTTT